>CAYRVE010000032.1:0-6169 GCA_964427685.1 uncultured Candidatus Saccharibacteria bacterium
ATTTATCCCACGGGGTATATTGGGCAACGGCGGTTTCAGCTGAGGATATAATCTTTCCCGACATATTTCCATTATAGACTAATATGTGTCGCTTTTCGCTTTCGTTCTTTTGGACGCGTTAGCGTAATGACCATTGGTTGGCGCCTAGCGGGCGGACCTTGCCGCTGATTTCCAGCATAGTTAGGACTTGGTTGAATTCACTGGTGGAGAGTTGGCTTTTCCGAAGTAGTTCGTCGCCGTCAATTACCCCTGTTAGCATGAGATCCAGCACGGTTTGTTCGTGGGTGTTGCGGCCGCGTACCTCGCGGGCCGGCGTTTTGTGTCCGGTTAATCCCAGAGCATGTAATACGTCCTGGTAATTGGTAGTTGGCGTGGCACCTGACTTTAGAAGATTATTGGTGCCAACAGATAGTTTTGAGTTGATGTTGCCTGGCACGACCAGCACGTCCTTGCCTTGCTCGACGGCGAAACGCGCGGTGTGTAGGCTGCCGCTTTTTTCGGCGGCTTCCGGTATTAGTATGGCTTGGGCGAGGCCGGCTACCAATCTGTTGCGGGCGATGAAATTTTGTTTAAACGAGATCTCGCCCTCGGCGTATTCGCTGACCAATGCCCCGCCTTTGGCTAAAATCTCTTCGCCTAGCCGCCGGTTAGTGCGCGGATATATCTTATCGACCTGACCTGGCAAAACGGCGATGGCTAGGCCGCCAATTTCGAGCGTGGCTTGGTGAGCTACGGCGTCAATGCCCAGCGCCAGCCCGCTGATGATTACAATGCCCTGCTCTGCCAGTTCGCGGGCCAACTGAGCCGTCACCTGTTTACCGTAAGCCGTCGGACCGCGGCTGCCGACGATAGCCACCCGAGGCCGCTTCAGCAACTCCTCTAAAGATGCTCCGCGGCAAAACAGCTGTTTGGGCGGGCTGGCTATCTTTTGGAGCGCTTCTGGCAGATTACCACCCCTAAACGTAAGCTTCTTGATTTCCATATAAAAATATTTTAAAGTATTGACATCACGACACACTTTTGCTAAAATAGCAACTTGTGAGTTCTTGTAATGAGAACTTTGCACCTTTTACCCCCAATTCTAACGTCTTTGGTCCAGAGGTAAAGATAATTTAACGATTATTTAATCTCTAACCGGCCAAAGCAATTGTTAGATTGTTTTAGAGCGCGCCATAGGACAAAGTTGTTACCCTCCACTTACTCTCTTGGCTTCTGGCTCGACCAGCACCGCTCTAAAACATACTAACCCCTTTAACTAGATACTCTGGCGGTTTCGACCACCAGGGTTCCCCGATTCAATGCGAGCCTAAATGGTTCCGGTCCGGCTTGCCGGGCTGGAGACACGGGTCATCCTCACAGAGAGACCAACGATGTTTCGCCGGGGTGGGTTGAAGGGTATGAGGAGGACTTCGGTCCTCCTCTGAAACGGGTCGACGAGCGGTGCCCACCCCCTCTCGTCGGCCTTTTTTGGTACAATTTACTTATCATGGATTTTGACTTTAACCGCGGCGAAATTAATTTTAACGACCAAGAGCGTTGGATTTCGGGCGTACCAGATAGCATGCCCATAGCCGAGGGTGGCCAAGCCATGGCGCAGGTCAGGAATGCTCGGGCGCAATGCTACGGTGCTTTTATGACTCTTCTGAGGTGCGACATCGATCTGATAACGGAGACAGAGGCTGCCTCAATCGTCCTTTATCCCGAAAGATTGCGCCAGCTAGACGAGATGTACGCGGCTTTTAGCCAGGACGGTGCTTCTTAGCAACTTACACTAAAAATGTGCGGGTTTCGTGCGGTAGCTGCTGGTCGCCGTACAAGTATTCAGTAATGATAGCGCCAACTTCTTTGGTTAGGTTTGGCAATTGCGCTTGCTCGGCCGCTGAGAATTTTTGCAGTACAAAATCTTCGCTGTTAATCTCCGGCGGCTGTTTGGGACCGATACCAATCCGCACCCGGCCGTAATCTTCGCCGATGTGCTGAGAGACTGATTTAACGCCGTTGTGGCCAGCATCGCTACCGCCTTGGCGCAACCGAATCTGGCCGAACTCGATATCCAGCTCATCATGGATAACAATAACGTTCTCCGGATTAATCTTATAAAAGTCCAGCACGGCTCTGACGGCTTCGCCGCTGAGATTCATAAAAGTGGTTGGCTTAACGGCCAACACTCTGGAGTCGCCAATCTTGCCGGTGCTTAGCTGGCACTTGAGATTTTTCTTATCTATCCAGCTCTCCATCTCCTCCGTTTTGGATACGAATTCATCCAGGCACAAAAAGCCGGCGTTATGCCGCGTCATCTCATATTTAGCGCCAGGATTGCCTAGTCCCACTATGAGCGTCGTCTTATTAAGTCCCACGGTATAAAAATTTGTTGGGTCGCTAACCTGCGGCCGCCGCTGAAATAATGCCATTGCCTTATAATAACACCCTTAGATGGAGCCTTTCTATTGGCGTGTCGATAACATATATAGTATAATAATATGATGGAATTGCCAAGATTACGCACTTACGAAGGTCCGCCCGCTCGCTTGTATGCCGATATGTCCTATGTCGACCTAGCGGATATAGATTTTCATGCCGCTGATGTCAGCCCGCATGAGCGTCTACGGTACGAATATGGTCCGCAAGGGGTTAACTGGGATATCGTGCCGCACCAGGATAATTCGAACTTATTTGACGTGGTGGTCTACCCTGACGGACAGGCCTATAACTGTATAGGTCATGAGTTATGAACCGGGATGAACAGCTTAAGGCTTTGGCTGAATCCAGCACACAACGAGCACAGTTGGCCGAATGGCAGCACCGCCAAAATGTTGCTATCGTTTGGGCATCCCAGCTGCTTGAAAGCATTGGGCTGGACGTTGACGAAGTTAACCAGGAAGCCAGCCGGTCCGTCGAGCTAGACTCTGCTTTTATGGAGCCGAGCGAACATGATTACCACCGGCTAATGGCATTCGTCGCATCAGATACCGAAGAGTTTAGAGTCGAGCGGTATCTTGCCCGGGCTGGAGTTAATGATGACGATGACTGGTTGGCGGTTGATAGAGCTGGAAAGTCCGAGAGGCCGAGTCATGTCGATCTAGAACCATGGGAGAGTGTGCCTGATAAGACTAAAGTCACCGCGCTGGTTTATTTTACTGCGGATATGCTGAGGATTGCGGAGATTGTCGACGTCGAGCTCGTCGACCCACGCGAAGTCTAGAGTTTCTTTAGTCGCTACGCGTGGGGCTCTGGCTGTGTTTATGGGTTTGGTGTTTCTCGATGAACCAGAGTTGCAGCGCTGTGCCAGCGAAGCCATATTTTTCGCGGAGCCGTTTTTCTAGATAGCGGCGGTAGCTCCAGTGGACGAATTTGCTGTGACTGCCGAAGATCTTGAAGGCCGGCGTGGGGTTGTCAGTTTCCTGGACAATGTAATTTAACTTCGGTGTGCGGTTCTTCAGCCCGGCTGGCGGGTGAGCGTCGACGGCCTGGCGCAGCCAGACATTGAGCTCAGGAGTCTTGATACGCTTGTGGCGCTCGGTGTCGATCTCAGTGGCTAAATCGAATATCTTGGTAACGTTCTGGCCGCTAACCGCGCTAGTGAAAATCAGGGGCGCCCAGGGCACGAATTCATAATGACCGGCGATTTGCGGCGCCAGGGCGTCGCGGGTGTAGGCGTCCTTGCCTTCCACGGCGTCCCACTTGCTGACTACCAAAATCAGGCCTTTGCCGCTGTCTTTGACCATGCCGGCGATCTTTTGGTCCAGCTGGACGTTCAGCTCGTTGACGTCCATCAGCAATAGGCAGACATCGGACTGCTCGATGGCGCTGAGGGCGCGGATGACGCTGAAACGCTCAATACCGGGGGCGATTTTGCCGCTGCGGCGGATGCCGGCGGTATCCAGCAGTTCAATCTCCCGCTCGTGATAACGCACCACTGCCCGGTTGATATCACGGGTCGTCCCTGCCCGGTCAGCCACGATAGCCTGCTGTTTCTTGGCCAGGCTGTTAAACAGATACGATTTGCCAACATTTGGGCGCCCAATCAGAGCAATCCGCAGACGGTCATCATCCTCTTGCTGGCTGGCCTTCGGAATAACTTCCACCAGTTCGCCAAGCAACTGGTCGACTCCCCTGTTTTGGGTCATGCTGGTGCGCAGAATCGGTTTGATGCCCAACCGGTCGAAACCGCTCAGATCCTGGCCTTTGGCTTTGTCGACTTTATTAATAATTAAGAATACCGGTTTGCGGCTCTTCAGGGCCATCTTGGCGACCCGGCGATCCTCTTCGGTAATCGGCACGTCAGCCTCGACCATTACCCAGATAACATCGGCGCTGTCGGCGGCCTGGGTAATCTGTTCCTGGATGGTGAACTCGAAATCATCCTCGGGATCTTTGATGCCGGCGGTGTCGACCAACCAGAACTGCTGGCCACGGTAATCGGCTTTGGCCATGATGCTGTCGCGGGTGGTGCCGGCTTCGCGGGCCACGATGGCCTCGCGCCGTTCCAGGATGGCGTTAAACAGGCTGGACTTGCCCACGTTAGCCCGCCCCACGATGGCGATAATCGGTAATTTCTTACTCATTTGCTATAAGTATAACAGATAAGAGATATTGACGAAAGTACATTTTTATGCTAATATTTACGCTGTTCGTATTGAATGTTCCTTCCGATTAAGGAGAGCTGATGAAGTCAGTATTTGATTACGCTTGGCGATTTGCTATTGCTGTACTGCTAATGCTGATGGGCATTGCAATGCTCGGCCTAGCTGGTGCGGCTACCGTGCGCTTGGCCACTGATTCCTCCGCGAGCCTCACGATCCCCGGGCAAAGAGTCCTGACGGTGATTGTTGTGCTGGGCACGATATGCATCATTGGTGCGCTCATCTGCGTAGGAAGCATTATTGCAGATATGGTGGCTAGCCGGCTATACGCCCTTGAAAAAGGAACGAAGCAATCGGCCAAAGTCACAAACGCGGAAGCGGCAAAGGCACAATGACCATCACTCACGAACACCCCCTCGGGCAGAGAAGTCTGCACGTTAGTGTAGAGCCCCGAGGGGAAAAGCAGTTTTGTGAAGCCAAGTAGAAATAATATGACGTTGAGTCAACCCAACCACACTCATTTCCATCCCTTATTTCTTACTTACTTCATAAAACTCTTTCGCTCCACAAATACAGTATTTGTGCTGATGAGTCCTAGAAGGACGAAAGCGAAATAATTAAACAGGTTGAATTTTTCTGGATTCGATACTGCCCAGTTCGTAATCTCCGAATTGCGTTCGGTGGAGTTTAGTAACTTCGTAGCCGAGGGTGGCGAAGGTGCGGCGAATCTGGCGGTTGCGGCCCTCGTTCATGGTGACCGTGAAACTTAGTCCGTCGAGGTCTTTGATCTGGAGTTTTCTGATTCCATCGTTTAGCTCCAGGCCTTCTTCGACGCGGGTTTTGTCCTCTGCTTGCAGGGGTTTGTTGAGCGTAACCTCGTAAACTTTAGTTTTTACGTAGCGTGGATGGGTTAGCTGATTGGCTAGCTGGCCGTCGTTGGTCAGCAGTAGTAGGCCGGAAGAATCTTTATCTAACCGGCCGACTGGTTTTAGGCTGTGATATTCCGGCGGCAACAGATCATAGACGGTGTCGCTACCCTGCCCGTCGCGGGAGCAAACGTAACCGACCGGTTTGTTGAGTATTATCGTGGTGGTTTGATCTGGCAGATTCAAGGGCTGGCCGTCTAGCGTTACTGTGTCTGCGCCGGTTACTTGGGCGCCAATCTGAGCTGGCTGGCCGTTGACCAGCACTTGGTTATTATCGATGGTCTTATCGGCGGCCCGACGGCTCAAGCCGCTGGCTCGCGCCACGAATGCGTTGATTCTCATGCTACCAGTATAAGCTTTATTAACTTTTAGAGTGCGATGATGTTCGGGTCCGAAGGGTTTTTGGGCGGAGTTGAAGGGGTCGCAGGTGGCGGTGAGACTGGCGTAGTTGCCGGCGGGGTTGTGGTCGGTGTTGCCGCGGCGGGCTTAGGAGCTAGTGGCGGTGTTGGCTCGGTGGTGGCGCCGGCTACGAAGTCTTCAATCTTGGCGTCAACGGAAGCTTCCTCGGCGGCCGTGGAAGAGGCGGCCTTATCGCTTTTGGCGGCGTCAATCACTTCCTCATCGGTCTTGGTGGTATCGGCGTCTTCGGTTGCCGTGTCA
>CAYRVE010000033.1:0-6124 GCA_964427685.1 uncultured Candidatus Saccharibacteria bacterium
GTGCACAGGACAATAGATGACGAAAAAATAGGTATGATTGCCGTGGTTGGCTTTGATCAGCAAGCCGAGAGTGAAGTTTTCATTAAGTCCAGGGATCCTGAAATTGATAAAAACTCAGCTATGCGTATTAGCAGGGAAGCGGATGTATTAGCGAGCTTAGAACATTCTCAGATTCCCACATTGATTGATGCGGATCCAGATGCCGAAAGACCCTATATTGTTACGGAGCTCGTCGATCATTATCCAAAAGTAACAGAAGGCTTTAAACTTAACTCTAACCCTGTATTCGCGGCGGAACTATGCTTAGCCGCTCTCGCGCCACTTGAGCACGCGCATAACGCCGGCTTTACCCACAGAGACATTAAGCCTGCAAATTTATTGATGACATGGGACGGCGATGTGGCCTTGAGCGACTGGGAAATAGCTTTATGCAAAGATCGCCAACTGGCCAGCTCTACATACACTGACACTCGTTACGATGATTGGCGGGTAACTGCTTTCGGAAAAGCATGGGGGAGCGAAGGCTATATGTCGCCTGAGCAAGCCGAAGGGCGCAGTAAAATCCAAGACGGGCGTAGTGATTTGTATTCATTGGGAGTTACACTGCACTTATTCCTGCATGGAAAGCTACCGAAACCAAGCAAGGGGTCAAACGAACAAGTTATCAACGAAATAGTTATGGATGACATCACCACCCGTAGTTATTCACCTGGCCGCCCGGTACCGGACGCCTTAAGCGAGATTACGGAACGGGCACTTCAAGATAAGCCTAATGACAGGTACCAGTCAGCTGCTGAAATGAGGGAAGACCTAGAACGTTATTTGCACGAGGCGGCCTATAGCTTGCAAGCCGCGGCTTGATTATTCTGGCTTGGCGGAAGGGTTCTGAGTGAAGTAGTTTATCTCATTAACTATGTCCAGCAGAGCCTGGGCGCGTTCTTTTTCGTCATCGATTTTGAGGGCTGTATCGTAGGCTTGTTTGACTAGACTCTGGTCATCGCTGGCCTGGATCATCATCATGAGAGTGCGGAATTTTTCATCGGACGATTGGTCGAGGTGGCCAACCAGCGGCGACAGCTTAGTTAGGGCCTCTTGCTTGAGGTCTATTAAGTCGTTATCTACGGAATCGCTGGCTATTGGGTGATGCGCGGGTATGTCCAAATGCGGTGCGGGCCGCGGGCCGGTATCTTCGCTGTTTGCGCTATCGTCGGAGTCATCTGAATCGCTCGGTGGAGGTCCGGGGTGCTGCCAATTATCGTCGGTCGGCGCGTCGGAGGGTTTCACAATATCATCAGCCGGCTGATCGGCATGCTGATGCTCGTCTTGCGGTCTGTCGTGCTGGTTGTCTTGGTCATCGTGTCCGAACATAGCCCTCCCCCTAAGTAACAGTTCTTACGCTATACTATATACAACCAACCGCTAAAAGCACAAGGAGTTTGAGGGAATTATGCTGGACGACCTAAAAATGATCCATGAACGTGACGCGCAAGATGCCCTGGGGATAGCCGAAAAACAGGGGCAGCAATATTTGCATTCATTTGATTTCCAGTGGTCACCGCCGCGGCCGATCCACGATGTTGTGGTGGCCGGAATGGGTGGGTCGGGCCTGGCAGCCAAAGCCTACAAAGTGGTCGGCGGGCTGGATGTGCCGTTTGATGTTGTCCAGAATTACGATTTGCCGTCTTACGTACATGAAAATACTTTGCTAATTTGCTCCAGCTACTCCGGAAACACCGAAGAAACACTGAGTGTTTTTGAAGAGGCACTGAGCCGAGACTCTGCTAGTCAGAGGCCGATGATTGTGGTAATTGCCTCCGGCGGCAAGCTGCTGGAACGCGCCCAAGCCGAAAACCTGTCGTATATTCAGTTACCAACTGGCTACCAGCCGCGTTTTACATTCGGCTACCAGTACAGGGCGCTGGCCGAGGTGTTTGCCGCCACACCGCTAAAAGACGGAGAGATTCCGCTACTAGAAGCCGCCGCTCAGCAGGCTGAAAATCGGCTAAAAGCCTGGGTGGCAACCGTGCCGACCAAAGACAACCAAGCCAAGCAAATCGCTCTGGAGGTAATCGGCAAGTCGGTGGTGGTGTACGCCGGGCCGCAGCTGTGGCCGGCGGCCTACAAGTGGAAGATTAGTTTTAACGAAAATGCCAAGCAAGTAGCTTGGGCTGGAGAATATCCGGAGTTTAATCACAATGAATTTCTGGGCTGGACCAAGCAGCCGCCTGAAAAGCCCTATGCCGTAATTGATTTGCGCAGTAATCTGGAAAATCCACGCGTGCAAAAACGCTTCGAGGTAACCGAACGCCTGCTATCCGGCATGCGCCCCAGTCCAATTGTAGTGAATGCACAGGGGGGCACTCAGCTAGAACAGCTTCTTTCAACTATTGCTCTCGGCGATTTTGTGACTCTATACACGGCACTGTTGAATGGCCTCAACCCAACTCCGGTTGATCTGATAGAAAACCTCAAAAAATCGCTCAATCAGTAAAACGGCTATGCTTGCACCGTGACTACAGGGGTGATATAACTTCTGCATGAAGTTATTTTTGGCGTTGGTGTTTCTTGTCGGCTCGTATCTAGGGTTCTTGTTATACACGACTAATATCGTGCTTGGGCAGACTCAACACCTCAACGCTACTTACCAATACGTGGCCAACAACGCTGATCAGATTGCCAGCGGCCGTCCGTCAACGCCCCACTAAGTTATAATAAGCGTTATGGCTAGGCGGCAGTTGCCCCGTAATCAATATATTCTGGCGCTGGGATTTTCCACGCTGGTCAGCATCGGTCTGTTTGCCTATGGCGCTTGGCGCAACCACAGCTTGGAGTTTAACTATCTGTTATGGAACCTGTTTTTGGCCTGGCTACCGCTACTGTTTGCCGTCCGGCTGGTTAGTGTTCTGCAGCGCAAGTTATGGTCGAGCTGGGAGGCTATGGGCCTGAGCGTGCTATGGCTGGTGTTCCTGCCAAACAGTTTTTATATGATTAGCGACTTTCTTCACTTGCAGGATGTCCGACGAGTAGACGTGGTCTACGATACGATTATGCTGACATCGTTTATTTACACTGGCGTGACACTGGGATTTAGTAGTTTGTATCTGATACATTTGCAGCTGCGTCGGCGGCTGTCGCGCCAAATGGCAGCTTTTTGGGTAGCTTTTACGCTGTTTGTGAGCAGTACGGCAATCTATGTCGGCCGCGATCTGCGCTGGAACAGCTGGGATGTCCTGACCAACCCTGGCGGCTTGCTGTTTGATATCTCCGACCGGTTGCTACACCCCGCTTCCTATCCAAAAATGCTAGTGACCATCATTTCATTTTTCGTGTTGCTAATGAGTATGTACGGCTTGTTGTGGCGCGGCGCCCGGCTACTGCGCTACGCCGGCCAGGTCGACGCCGAAATTGAAGCCGAAGCCGTCACCGAAGCAACCGCTCCGCCAACTGTCCAGTAACCTCTGTTATTTCTGGTATACTGATGACATGAAACGAGAACTTGAAGTGGCGCTGGCAGCCTGTGTCAAAGAATTGTTCGGCGTAGATATAGCTATCGAGCTCACCAGGCCAGAAGAGCAATTTGGCGATTATGCTACTAACGCGGCTCTGCAATTAGCCAAACAGCTTGGCAAAAACCCACCCGAAATCGCCGAAGTACTCGCCGTGAAAATTCGTGAAAAGTTGAGTGATACAGTAGCTAACGTATCTGTTGCCGGGCCTGGTTTTATCAACATTAGCCTGACAGACAGGGCTTTGACCTCCGCAAACCAGACGGACATAACAAAATTGAATGAGGGCAAGCAAGTGCTACTGGAGTACTCGTGTCCGAATGCTTTCAAGGAATTGCACACCGGCCATTTATACCAAACGATTGTCGGCGATGCGCTTGGCAGGATGTTGGAGGCCAGCGGCGCAACCGTGTTCCGTGCTAACTTTGGCGGAGATGTCGGACTGCATGTCGCTAAGTGTTTATACGGAATCATAGAAAAGACTGGCGGCGAGGTCGCCAAGTTAGACAGCGTATCCAGGGCCAACCAGCCCCAGTGGCTGAGCGATGCCTACGTGTTTGGTGCCAAGGCCTACGAAGAGGACGATGCTGCCAAAACAAAAATAACAGATATAAATGTGCAAATCTATGGTTTTCATGAATCCAACGACCACACTAGTAGCCTTGCCCAAATTTACTGGCAGTGCCGTGAGTGGAGTTACGGATATTTTAAAGACTTTTACGAGAAAATACGGGTCAAGGCTTTTGACAAATATTATCCGGAAAGCACCATGATAGATCCCGGACTCGCCATAGTTAATAAGCACGTAGGCCCGGTATTTCAGCAAAGTGACGGAGCGGTTATTTACAAAGGTGAAGATGCCGGCCTCCATACACGGGTTTTTATAACATCCAAAGGTCTGCCAACCTACGAAACAAAAGACCTGGCGGTTATATTCGCTGAAACCGGCGACTTTCCCTATGATAAGCGGGTACTTATAACAGGCAACGACCAATCGGATTATATGAAAGTGGTTTTTGCCGCCCTGCACGCGATTGATAATCAACTGGCCGCCAAGCAGACTCACTTAACTAACGGCACAATCCGTTTTGGTGACGGCCAAAAGATGAGTTCGCGACTAGGCAATGTCACGCGCGCCGTAGATGTAATTGAGGCGGTGGACGAGGCAGTTGCCGATGAAAACCCCGGTACTGACCACTACACCACCACGCTGGCAGCTATTAAGTATTCTTTTCTCAGGCACCGGCTGGGCGGGGACATCGCTTTCGACATATCGGAATCCATAAGCCTGGAAGGCAACAGCGGGCCGTATTTGCAGTATGCCCACGCCCGGGCGCGAAGTATTTTGAGAAAAGCGCAAGCTGGGAGTCAGCAAATCGAAGACTTAGAAGCTGGCGAACGAACTTTAGCCAGGAAAATCACTGAATATCCAGAGGTGGTCGACAAAGCCGTTACCGAGCTAATGCCGCACCACATTTGCACTTATCTGTACGAACTAGCCCAGACGTTCAACCGTTTTTACGAAAATAACCGGGTAATTGGCGATGAACGGCAGGATATCCGCCTATCGTTAGTGGCAAAATACGCTGATACGCTCCAAAACGGACTTGGCCTGCTAGGTATTGCATCACCAGACAAAATGTGATATAATGCCCCTGTAATGGCAGAACGAAAACGTAAAACCAAACGCCAAGCCGCCCGAGCCGCAACCTCCGGCACTAATTTCCGTTTAGAGCAGCCCACCAGCCAGCGCAAGCCCCATCCTAGCGCGGCTAAAAAGGCCGTCAAGCAAGCTCGCCCGGTAGGTGGCTTTGCCGACTTCCTGCGAGAATATACAGTGGTCAGCCTGGCGATTGGTTTCGTGGTAGCTACTCAGGTCCAGGGCTTGGTCAAGCAGTTAGTAGCTGGCTTTGTCGATCCATTCTCTAAATTATTGTTCGGAACCGCTCTAAGCGAACGGACTTTCACTCTGCACTGGCACACCCGCGCCGCTAACTTTGCCTGGGGCGACTTCGCATACGGTCTAATAGATTTCATATTCGTACTGATAGTCATCTATCTAGTTATCAAAATCTTTAAATTGGATAAACTGAACAAACCAAAAAACAGATAATCGGCGTACAATAAGTTTATGTCCAATGATGATAAGTGGAAAGAGAAGCTAACGCCGGAACAGTATCACATTCTGCGCGAAAAGGGCACCGAAGCGCCTGGCACCGGCAAATTATTGCACAACGACAAGACCGGTGACTACACCTGCGCGGCTTGCGGGCAAGTGATTTTCAAAAGCGATACCAAGTTTGACAGCGGCAGCGGCTGGCCAAGCTTTTATGACGTAGCCAATACCAAAGCGGTCAAGCTGGAAGAAGATAGCAGCCTGGGCATGCGCCGCGTGGAAGTAATGTGCGCTAATTGTGGCAGCCACCTGGGTCATGTTTTTGATGACGCGCCCAATCAGCCCACCGGTAAGCGTTTTTGTATCAACTCTGCGGCACTGGATTTTAAAGAGAAGAAGTAAGACTTAACAGGAGCCGTGTTTTTTGCCCCAGGTAGCCATTTGCTTGAGAATAGGCAAGAGGTCGTGGCCTTGTTGGGTTAGGGTATATTCGGTACGTGGC
>CAYRVE010000034.1:0-5811 GCA_964427685.1 uncultured Candidatus Saccharibacteria bacterium
GGGTCCAGTCGGCGTCGGCGAAGGTCGTGTCAGAAAACGTGACGCTCGCGCCGGCTTCATGCGGCGTCAGGATTAATGAACTCCAGACAACCATGACCCAACTCATGACACGGACGTATTTCGCGGGATTCATGTTGCCTCCGCTATGATTCACCCCGAGGCCGCTGGCCGCTCCATCCTGATTATGCTTGATCATGAAATTACTGTAGCATATCTGGTCGGCCTAGGTATAGTCATATAGGTAGATGCCGTTTTGGTGTCTTTTGATTTTTTTACCGGGAATTTCGAAGGCGAAGCTGATTAATTTGACCGGTTTATCTGAATATTGTATACATTTTTTATCCAATTTGGTCATGTAGCGCGGTAATAGAAAAGTGAAGATGGCGCCGGCTGGCGGCCAATCAGCTCGCCAGAAATTGCCCCAGACTACCCTGACCTGCTGGCGGTAGCGGCGGGTCCTCAGCCAAGCAATCAGAGCCATCAGCGGGTTCAGCTCATAGCCGACGGCGTTGAGACCCTGCTTGGCGGCGGCCACCAGCACCCGGCCATCGCCGCAACCCAGTTCTATAAGGGTTTGACCGGGCTTTAAATCGGCCAGTTCCAGCGCTGTTTTAAGCTGGGGTTTGAGGGTTGGCAAATACGGCGCGCCAACTAGTAAAACACCGGCGAAACAAATAATCACTAGAGCCGCTATGATGACCAGCCAGATCATGCGGCCGGGCTGTCAAAGTTGCTTTTTATATCGCGGACTTTGTTTTCGGCGGTGCTCAAGTACTTTTCCAGCTGTTTGATTAGTTCCAGGCCGCGCTGGTAGTGTTCCAGGGCTTTATCGACGTCCAGGTCATCGCGCTGGAGTTCGACCACTATAGAATCCAATTCGGCTCTTAACTGCTCGTAATTAAGTTTGGCTTTGGGCATATTTTAAGCTTTCTCCGGTTTGGGTTGGGTGACAGCGGCGCTAAAGCGGCCGTCTATCAGCTGTATGTCCACTATAGCACCTGTCGCCAAGCGCTTAGAGCTGCGTAATGGCCGGCCGGCATGGCGGACAATCGCGTAGCCGCGCTTTAAGATGGCTTCCGGATTGAGAGCATTTAGCAAGAGTTTGTGGTTTTGGAGCGCTGTCTTGGCCCGCGCCAACAGAGTTTCCAGCCGCTGGGACAATGTTTCGGCCTGTGTTTCCAGCGCGCCGCGTTCGGCCCGGATTAGCTCCGTTACCTGGCGCTCCAGCCAAGTTGCTTCCTGATTAATATTGGCCAGGATGTGGCGGCGGTCGGGCACTAGCAGTTCGGCGGCGTTGCTGGGGGTGCTGGCCCGCTTGTCGGCGGCCAGCTCAACCAGTGACAGGTCGGTCTCGTGCCCGACCGCCGACAGCGTAGGTATCCGGCTGGCCGCTACCGCCCGGACCACCGATTCGTGGCTAAAAGCCGCCAGGTCTTCGGCGCTGCCGCCGCCACGAATCATAATCAAAACCTCTGGCGGCTCCGCTAAACCATTAAATCGCTCCAAGGCAGACACCAATTGCTGAGGCGCAACCTCACCTTGAACCTGCACATCAATCACCTCAATAGCAATACCTCGCCAGCGAGCCTCCAGCACTTTGAGAAAATCAGCGTAAGCGGCCGATTGCTTAGAAGTAATTAGCCCGATACGCGCCGGCGGATACGGCAGAACGCGCTTGCGCGCCTCGTCAAACAATCCTTCTTTAGCCAGCTTAGCCTGTAACAACTGTGCCGCCCGTTTGATAGTCCCCTCGCCGGCCGGCCGGATATCCAGTACATTGATGCTAAAACCATACAGATGATGCAGGCGGGGCGTGCCGCGGACTTTCAAGAGCATGCCGTCTTCCAGCGGTCCCGGCAGCTGCCGCACGGTGCCAAAGAACTTGACCGTCGAAATTTCATCCTTCAGGTCAAAATATAGCCAACGGCCCTTGCTAACCCGCAAATTGGCCAGCTCTCCCATAATCGTCACTTGCGGATAAGCATAGTCCAATGTCTGGTTCAGCACAGCCACGAAGTCGCTGACACCCAGCACTACTTCATTGCCCCCAGTCGGCTCAGTCGGCATGCGATAGCTCCGCTGATAAATCGCCGCGGCGGATAGCCTTATGGTACAAATAATAACCCGGCGGAATCTGTATTAAAGTATTCAAAATCCGGTACATCACCGTGACTGGCAAGCTGACGCCAGGCGGAATGCCGGTCGCCGCCAGTACCGTCGTCATGATCGCTTCGTAAATGCCTACGCCGCCCGGTAGTACCGAGACTAAGCCTGCAAAATTAGCAATTCCGTAGGCCAGGATAACGGCGCCTATGTTCACCCACTCGCCAAACGCGATATATACCACGTAAACGGCTGCGACTTCAGTGGCATCGGCCAGTAAAGCGTACAAGAACGGTATTTTAAGCTGGTGGTAATTATCTTTAATTGCCTGGTAACTGTCGTGAAAATCGTCAAAAGACTTCTTGGCCTGACTAATGTTGATTGTCTCCGGATAGCTGGGTCGGACAATACGAATTAATCGGTTCAGCGCCCGCGTTAGTCCAGTAAAGAAACTATTAATCCGCTGTTTACTGCCGATGATGTAGACAAAGCCAATGGTCCCCACGATCAGTAGTGTCGACAGCGAACCAGCGGCCAACAGTACTATGCCGTTGACGCGACCCATTAGAGCCAGACACAAAACGCCGAAGATTAATATTACCTCAAAAGCCAGGAAATAAAGCGCGATTTTCATAACGTGAATGAAGGTCGCTTTGCCGGCGCTCAGCTGCTTGCCCTGCCGAAGCCGTAAGGTGAAATACGACATGCCGGTCACGCCGCCGCTGGGAAAGATATGGTTGACGAAATTCAACTCTAGCGATGTCTTGAACAGGAATTTGTACGACAGCCGGTTACCGACGATGGCGAACAGCCGCTGATACATCCGAGCCTGCGCATGATAGTTCAAGAACTCGACCTGGAGCAGCAATAACAGTGCCCAGGCATTTACCCGTGCCAGATTACGGAAAGTATTGCCCAGGTCATCGCGAACAATATAAATCAATATCACCAGCGCGGCCAGAGTCACAAGATTGACTATCAGCTTCCAGTGCTTCAAGGCCCAGCTTTTTTCACTCATTAAATCTATTATACAGCCAGATACGCTATAGTTAAGAAGATGAGGAGTTTATTAATTCTGGGGCGGCAGCCGGCGCTTGGTTTGGCCGAGCTAGAAAGTTTATATGGCGCGGACAAAATCCAGCCGGTTGGCGATAAGGTCGCGATTGTTGATGTCGACCCCTGTTTATTGGCTTTTGACCGGCTGGGCGGCAGCGTGAAATTTTGCAAGATTCTGACTACGCTGGACACGACCGATTGGCATGAAATCGAAAAGTTCCTGGTGCAGGTCTCGCCCGCCCAGAGCCAGCAAATGCCAGCAGGCAAAATGCGTCTGGGCTTCAGCGTCATTGGCCTTGATATCAATATCAAACAGCTGTTGGCTAGTGGCCTGACGCTCAAAAAAGCCATCACTAAAACCGGGCGCAACGTCCGATTAGTCCCCAACAAATCTCCAGAACTTAATACCGCCCAAGTCACGCACAACCAGCTGACCGGGCCGACCGGCTGGGAATTGGTATTTATCCGAGACGACCAAAAAACCATCATCGCCCAGACCGTCAAAGTCCAGGATATTGAAGCCTACGCCAAACGCGACCGCGAGCGGCCCAAGCGCGACGCCAAAGTCGGCATGCTGCCGCCCAAACTCGCCCAAACAATCATTAATCTAGCAGCCAGCCATCTGCCGGAAGAAAAATTACAAAATATCTGCGACATCCCGGCCGGCGAGCCAATCCCCCGCACTCTTCTGAATAAAACTATCCTCGATCCGTTCTGCGGCACCGGAGTTATTCTGCAAGAAGCATTATTGATGGGCTATGACGTTTATGGCAGCGATTTAGACCAAAGGATGGTGGACTACAGCGATTTCAACATCAAAACATGGGTGCAAAGTAATTACAAAATAGACGTCAGCAAGGTGGAGATTCAACAAGGCGATGCCACCAATCACCACTGGCAGCCGCCAATTGATTTTGTAGCCAGCGAAGCGTACCTAGGCCGGCCTTTTACTTCAGCGCCAAGCCCCGAGATCCTGACTCAAACTATTGCCGACTGCAATCTGATTATTAAAAAATTCCTGCAAAACATCCACGGCCAGCTCGAAGCCGGCACTCGATTATGCCTCGCCGTCCCCGCCTGGCAAACCAAACCAAATCAATTTAAAAAGCTACCCCTTATTGACCAGATAAGCGATTTGGGCTATAATCGGGTTAGTTTTGAGCACGCCGGAGATGACCAGCTGATCTATTACCGACCAGACCAAATCGTCGCCCGCCAGCTCATCGTAATAACAAGGAAGTAATCATATGTCGCATGTCAAAGCTGGTGGAACAGCCAAAAACGTCCATGATAGTCCAGGCCAACGCCTAGGTGTTAAGCTGTTTGGCGGCGCCAAAGTAAAAGTTGGTCAAATTATAATTCGCCAGGTTGGCCAGACTAAGCGACCCGGCCCAGGCACTAAAATGAGCCGCAATTATACGATTCACGCCGCCAAAGACGGTGTCGTGCAGTACAAAAAGCGCAAAGTCCGCTTGTTTAGCGGCAAATCAGTCTTTCGTACCGAAGTTACAGTCGAATAAATTCTTATTTAATGTCTAGGTGATGGCGGATGCGTTCGATAACGTCAGCTATTACCACTTGGGATTTGACTAGGTAATCATCGACGCCTAGCGATTCAGCACGCTCTTTTTCGCTGTCTTGGCTAAGCGCCGTCAGCATAATAATCTTGAGGTTGGCTGTTTCTGGCGTGTTGCGCAGGATATCCAGCACGTCAAAACCGCTGACTTTGGGCATCATAACATCCAGCAGCACAAGATCGGGGTGGTAGTTTAGTGCTGTGGCCAGGGCGTCCTCGCCGTTGTTGACGCGCCGGGCATCAAAGCCTTCGGATTGCAGGCGGGTAACATAAACGTTGGCTAGGGCGTCATCGTCTTCTACTAGCAGGATGCGTTTGGGGTGGCCGTCTGGCTGTGGCTGCTGTGGCGCTGGTTGTGGCGCTAGCTGAGGTTGTGGTTGCGCCTGTGACTGAGGTTGCTGGTCGGGTGTTTGCGGTTCATCCATACTGCTCATGTTAACTTAGACTCCGGTAATTTTCAATTATCAATCCAGTATAGCCCGGACAAATCCCTCAAACATCGGATGCGGGCGGTTTGGACGGCTCTTAAATTCGGGGTGGAATTGGCTGGCCACGAAGAATGGGTGGTTGATGCCTTCAATAACTTCCACCAGGTTATTGTCGGGGTTCAGGCCGCTAGCCCGGATGCCCCAGCTCTCGTAGCGGTCGCGGTAATCGTTGTTGCACTCGCCGCGGTGGCGGTGGCACTCCACGATATTCGTCGTGCCGTAAAGCTTGGCCGCCAGACTGCCCTTTTGCAGGCGGCAGTTGTAATTGCCCAGCCGCATAGTCCCGCCGGTCATCAGCTTGTCCTGCTGGTCAGCCATGGTGTTAATAACGACATCCGGGCTGTTTTCGTCCAGCTCAAAGGTGGTGGCTTTAGTGAGGCCGGCGTTGCGGGCAGCGGCAATTACGCCCATTTGCAAACCAAGGCACAATCCCAGATACGGTACGTTGTGTTTCAGCGCGTATTGGGCGGCCTTGATTTTGCCCTCCAGGCCGCGCTGGCCGAAGCCTCCGGGCACGACAATCCCATCGTAGCCCTTCAGCGCTTTGCCGATGTCGACTCCCGGCGAATCAAAATCCGAAGCATCTAC
>CAYRVE010000035.1:0-5787 GCA_964427685.1 uncultured Candidatus Saccharibacteria bacterium
CATGTTGATAGTGCTCCAGCATTAGCCGCTGTGCTGGTCTACCGGTTGATTAGTTATTGGCTGCCGCTGGCGGCTGGTGCGGCCGCTTTATTAATTAGCCAGCGCCGAGGCTATCTGTCTTCTAGCTGAGGATACTGATAGCCCGGGCGGCAACCAAGGCGATGGCTACCAATGAAATAGTCGCCTGGGATAGCATCAGTAATTTGGAGCGCCTACTAAGCGGCTTAGTGTCAGCAGGGCCAAAAGTCATGGCGTTGGTAGATGACACATAGAGATAATCAATGAAAGTCGGCCGCCACTGGGGATGCCGGTAATCTTCGTGCTGGTTTTGAGGAAACAAAAAATCATAGTCATACTTAGCGGCTGCCTCGCGCTGGCCCGGCCCGCCGCCATCCATTTCCCAATACCAGAGAGCAAAGATGATGATATTAGTTAAAAAGATATTCAGCACCGTGAGTACTAGGTCGCGGCCGCGGGTAATCTGGCCGCTTTTTAGCAATTGGCGGGCAATCTCAGCCAGCGCATAGGCGTTGGCTACACTGGTCAGACCAATCAGCAGCAGCACGTTAATGCGGCGGCTCAACGACTTAAAGATCTGTTCTTTCGGCGTCGTAAAGGACATAGCCAGCAACAACAGAATCTCACTGGTTATTAACAGATAGCGCGAGCCAAAAACAAACAAATCGGGCAAAAACAGTTGTAATATAATGGCCGCTAGTACGGCAAGCTGGACGTGCCAGATAGGTTCATGCTCACGGTATTTGTTTCTCAGTAGTGTTTTCATATGACTGGTGACTTATCTTTATTATACAGCAGGCACATATCTCCAGCTAGAACCAAAAAAAAGAAGAGCCGTTTGACGGGCTCCTCTTCCTGCGGTGACATTGCTGCCTCCGCTATCACCTTGCGGTGATAACCACCTCACAGTGGTAATTACTAATTTACGCCTATGGACAGGCAGTGTCAACTTTAAATTTCCTTTTTGGTTGTGGATTGTGTGGAAAAGCACTCATCTAAGGTGTAGCACCCTGTGGAAAATCTTACATTTGGATGCGGTTGAAGCGGTTGACCGCGAACACCAGGCAGACAATAAAAGTCCCTGTCATAACGATTAAGTCCTTGCCCAAACCGAAATGTCCCTGGTTGGACAACAGAGTGCGCAAGGCGTCCACCATATAGCTGACCGGGTTCAGCGTACTGATAATCTTCAGGCCCTCAGGAATATTGTTTAACGGGTAGAGTGCTCCTGACAAGAAGAACAGCGGCAGTACGAGCAAGTTGTTGATGCCCTGGAAACCCTGGAAGTCATCGACCATCGAAGCGATACCGGCGCCAAAACAAGTCAATGCCAGGCTCATGAAAACTAAAACTCCGAAAGCTGGAAGAACCAGCACCCAGTCGTAGGGCCGAAAACCAAATATCAGAGAGATGAAGAAGATCATGAGGCCCTGGATAATCGATATAGTAGAGCCGCCTAAAGCGCTGCCCAGTAAGATCTTCAGGCGCGAAACCGGCGCCACCAGCATTTCTGACAAGAAACCGAAACGTTTGTCTTGCAGGATGATAATTCCCCAGAAAATACCAGATAACAGAACTGTTTGGGTAATAATTCCGGGCACCAGGAACTCCAGATAATTGCCCTCGCCTGCCCGGCGGTAAATAGCGCCAATACCGTAGCCCAGCGCCAGTAGCATCAGTATCGGTTGGCCGAGCGAGCCAAGCAAACGCGAGCCGCTGCGCCAGTAGCGCCGGACTTGCCGTAACCAGAGAGCATGCATCACTTCCATGTTTTTACCTAAGAGTCCTGTTGCGCAGTGCTGTGCGGAAGTTTAGGCCATCATTATCACCAGCGTCATTATCGTCACGTGTCATGGTGCCGGTAAGTTTCAGGTAAGCGGCTTCCAGATGTTTAGTATTGGTCTGCTTGGCCAGCGAGGCGGCGGTGCCTCGGGCAATAATCTTGCCGTGGTCGATGATGGCTATTTTTTCAGCCACATCTTCAGCCTCGTCGAGATAGTGCGTAGTAAAGAATATGGTCATGCCTTTCTCGTCGCTGAGCTTCTTTACATAGTTCCACATCAAATTGCGAGTCTGGGTATCCAGACCAAGCGTTGGTTCATCTAAAAATAGTACTTTTGGTTCGTGCAGCAGGCCGCGGGCAATTTCCAGGCGTCGGCGCATACCACCGGAAAACGTTTTAACCATGGAGTCCTGGCGACTCCACAGCTCAACCAGTTCTAACAGCTTGCGAATCCGCTCTTTGCGCTGGCTTTTTGGGATGCCGTATAAGGTGGCGTGCAGATCCATATTTTCATAAGCTGACAGCTCTTCGTCCAAACTAGGATCTTGAAAGACGATTCCAAAGGCTTTGCGCGCGGAGTCACGTTCTTTAGTGACATCATGGCCGGCTAGCCGCAGCTCGCCACCCGTAGGACGCAGCATGGTGGTCAGCATCTTAATAGTGGTACTTTTACCAGCGCCGTTGGGGCCCAGAAAAGCGAAAATCTCGCCTTTTTTAACGTCAAAAGAGATGTCATCAACCGCGACGATGTCGCCGAAATGCTTCGAAACGGACTTAGCTGAAATGATTGTTTGTGCCATGAATTAATAGAATTATACACCCGATGCTATATTTTGTATACTAGAATATTGACATAAATATTCTTATATTGTAAAATGTACATATTATGGCGGTGGAAAGATATTGCTTTGACGACCCAGTTGGCCTGTATGGCTATGAATCGCAGGAACGCCTCGCGAAAGGTGTTATCAGGGCGTCTGTCCGTTATGCCGACGCAATAATTGCTACTGAGTCGATAGACGAATTTCAATACACCGAATTGTCTATGGCGCCGCCAGAAGAAGTTCATTTGGGTACGATCGTGGAGTCCCGTGATGCGCATTTTGGCTACGCACTGGCAGTATCTCTGGGAGAAACAGCTGTTATCGGCGCGTATTGTCTCGTGGAGCGTGATGGCGAACCTAGAATCAAAGACCAGCCAAAAGCCCTGGAAATAGCCCGATCAGAAACATACGGCAGCAATCAGGATTATAAAGACGAAGTAAAAAAATTGATGCTCAATTTTGACAAGACTGAGCTCGATACCATTATGAGGATACTAGGCAAAGTAACGGTTAGCATCGAGATTGCTAACGAGCTAGGGACTTTCGATAGAGCCGCGTTTAAAGAACTGGGAGTAGCCGCCCAGCGTAAAAAAGAAGATGAAATAAGAGAGGACAAAGCCACCCTAAGAAAGCTATCAGCAGTTGAACCGTTTACGTTTTACGCGGTGCATAACAATGGACGCAACATGCCGGATAACCTTGTTCTCCCTGACAATTCTGAGTCAGACTCAATCGAGCACATATCAGAGTGGACGGAGTTTATCGACGCCGCGAATGGCTTGGTCGAACGGGAATGTGATGCGGACCAAGGAGTCTCGCACGTTAACTTACAGCACGAAATCGATACTAAAATGTATTGTGTTACGTTAATTGCCAACCACGGACGTCTATCAGGCGCGCAATTGCTGCGCCTAGAGCAAACCGATGCCTGGCAGTCCCAATACTTTGATATTAACTCGGACAAGGACGAAGACGGTGCTGGCCTCAATATGGTCAGTCAAATGTGGAACCGGACTGCTGTGGTAGCTTGCCTGCACGACGGAGAGATTATCGACAACGAAACATATGAAGAGTACAGGCGTTTAGCTGAGACTAGCCTTAAAAAAGTTTTCAAGCAGCCCCTTAAGCTGGTCCGGCCTCAGGATATAGAAAAAAGACCGGCTGCCTAAACCGGTCTTTTTGATCTCGTGTTTTTGTTTTAAGCGACTTCGTCGCCGTGGACGACTAGCGCGTAAATTACTAGGACGTCAACCAGTGCGGCTACAATAGCCCAGACTGGGAACACGCCAATGAAGGCGATGTTAACCAGAAAGGATGCTCCGGCGAAGAACACGGCGATAATCCGTGCCCAAGTACTGCCGTGCAGCACCGAGAAGCCAACCGCCAAAATTAAAAGCCCAACGGCTAGGTCTACCCAGCTCCAGGCGTTTATATTAGCGGTCGAAACGACCAGGTTGTTGTTAGCGCTGGTTACAAACAAGTAGTGCTTGTTTACCAGGCCAGTAATTCCCAGGAAAGCCTCGGAAATACCTCTTAATATTAGGAGTACACCGGCAAAGTATACCCATCCTACCCACCCTGTTTTTTGCGTTCCGTTTGGCATGTTACCCTCCTGCCTTACGTTGCACTTTAAATGTACAACTAACTAAATTAGATGTCAATTACGTCGTATAATTGCCTACCGTTAACGCTTGGAATGTGGCGCGGCTATGGTTTCAACCGTTAGTACTAAGACTAGGATGGCTAATGCGCTAGCAATCACCATTTTTGGTGAAATCTCAGTTAACAGACGATTCAGCGCGATGATGGCCACGATGCACCACTCATAGATAGCTTTTCTCGAGCCAAGCCACTTAGTAGCAGAATTCTCTCGTCCGCGGAATATTAAACGATGCAGTGGTGCTGTCAACCATCGATCAACCAGTCGACGAGTGGCGGTGGCTAGCTTATAGGGGCCAGTGACCCAGGCGGTGATTTTTATGATAATGGCGACGCATAGAATAGCGATAGTCTGAACCATTAGCGGATGAAGGATGATACCAGCGGCATGATTGGCGGCAGTTTGGTAAACCGGCGGTGCCTGCAGGGCGAAGGCGTGTCGGACTATCTGAATAGCTATGAGCGTGGCGATCATGCTCAGGCTAGCTAAGCCGGCCAGCACAATAACCACTGTGCGGCGGCGCCGGGCCAGCCAAATGGCAGTTGCGCTAAAAACGGCAATCAGCAGGAGTGACACCGGCTTCAGCCAGCTAACCGAGTTTACGACGAAGCGGGCTTTCGGAACCCAGGGGGCATTGACAACAGTGATACTACCGATGTTTTGCGGCAATGATTTGCCTGCCAAAAAGCTTAGTTTAGTATCTTTTAAGTTCTGGCTGAGGCTATCGTAAACGGCCTGCAGATTGACCACGCCATCGCCCTTGGAGTGTTTAATACCATTGATCAACTTATCGTGGGCGGTTCGGTTGGTGTTGACCCAAACGGTTTGAAAACGCGGACTGGCCAATACCGTTTGTAAAGTCTTGTCGGTAGCGCCGTGCAATTGAGAAGTTAACTGCGGCGCCAAGAAGGCGGCGCGCGGCGGCAAGGCATTCTGGACGGTTTGCTGGACATTAACCTGCTTGAAAAGCTGTGTAGTAGTGTAGTCAGCCAGCGCTTGCTGAACAGCCGTATCCCGCAATATGGGTCTTACCGTATAAATGTACTTATTGGTGTTCACAATCGTATTGCCAGCCCAGAATGCCACATTTCCGATGATTAGCGTCGCGACTAATAGAGCGGCACAGAGCGCGATCGCCAAGCCGCGCCAAAAGCTAGCCGTTGGTTTTTTAGGCTCTTGTGTAAGCTTAGCCTTCAAGCGTTCGTTCTCAGCCTCCAGCTCTTCTTTCTCATGTTCTAATTCTTTGATGCTCTCTTTTTTAGCCATCTACTCCCCTATAGTCCCTTCAGCCGATCGGTGTTTCCAGAATTTAAAGCCTCGCCGGCCTTTGTGATGCCCGCCAGGGTCGTTATCTCCTATTTCGCCGTCGTCATGATAAACCTTCATAAAAACTCTGATGGTGGTGACTATCAAAATCATCAGCACGGGACCAATGACGATCCCTAAAAAGCCGAAGAAACGTAGACCGGCAAATACCGACAATAACGTCAAGGCCGGGTCTA
>CAYRVE010000036.1:0-5710 GCA_964427685.1 uncultured Candidatus Saccharibacteria bacterium
TAACAGAGATAATCCAGCACGAAACTCTTGCTAAGTCACTTAACGAAGAAGTAAAAGATGGCTACACGGCTACCGTTAAAGTCGATAGCGCCGAACTCTCTATAATGTTAAGCGTGGTATAACTTGCCTAATCCGACGGTTTAGGCCGCCGGCGGAATTTCTACGATGGCCGATGCCGACCCTGTTTCAAGCTGTGGCAGATACGAATTTAGCCTAGACAGCAGATCTATTCCCCCGTCGCTGACCATTGCACCTTCCGGCCGAAATTCGTATGTCGCCTTTTGCTCGGATTCCCCTGTTAAAGTTACCGGCAATATGTCATCAGGCAGTGTTCGTCCGACATGCAAAGTAGAGAACCCGGAGGCAGCAGTCTCTTCTGATGGAAGCGGAAAACTCACCGATTTAACTTGTTTCCTAACACTAAATGGCAAGTTGGCCAACCTCTGGTTAACTAGTTCAAGTACACCAACGCGAGCGGTTCGAATTGTTTCAAATGCTTCTCGGCTACCATCGCTTCTAAGGACCTCTGACATTACTGACTCCTGTAATTTTGAATTAATACCATTAATATAGCACAATAGCAAAATCTAGGAAAGTTCAGGACAACCTCTTTACAGGGGCGGGGATATTTGGTATGCTCTATCGGTATCTATATGAAACAAGCAGTAATCCAGACCGGCGGCAAACAGTATCTCGTCAAAGAAGGCGAGACCGTTGAAGTTGAGCTTATTAAAGACGCTGAAAAGAGTGTCAGTTTCCAGCCGCTACTGCTCATTGACGCCGAAAAAACTGAGATTGGCCAGCCTTCGCTGGAGAAGAACAAAGTGACGGCCGATGTTGTCGAAGCTGATGTCCAGGGCGAGAAGGTGACTGCCATTCGCTACAAGGCTAAAAAACGTGTTCGCAAAGTTCGGGGCCACCGCCAGCGTCACACCATTCTCAAAGTTACTAAAATAGTCTAACTGCCGCGACCCAGTGTGGAAAAGTTTTTGTCTTCATTGGCTATGTTGTAATTAATGCCACTGTAGCTAAGCATAACAGGGCGGATTTTTTAAGATTATAAGCCGCCTAACCGGTATAAAGCTATCAATCGTATGGTTATTTACAACGAAAAAATGTACCAAAATTGCATTTCATCCACCACATAGTCGCATAGCATTTTTATTCAAAAAGGGCTTGAAGAGCGGCGCCGACAAGTAGATACTGGATGTACGGGGTTGGTGCAGAAAAGGTGCCGGCTCTAACCAACAAACATTGGTTCAAAACTCTAAATAAAAAGCCAAACGGATTTTCCGGGCACAATGAGCAAATCTCGTAGGCCCGGAAAATTCGACCAAAATCACCTCGCGTTAATCTCCTTCAGCAGCCCTTGGCCGGGCTGTTTTTATATGGTGGCTTTAATCTTCTAAGTGGCTTTCATCGAATTCGCCGCACCAGCTATCCCAGATATCGATAGCAGACTCTAGATTGGCTTCTTTCGCGGCGGCGCGCGTCGGATCAAATTTGGCGAAGGACAGCAGGCCGGCAACCATGCCTACCTGGAATGTCATATCCAGGTCAGCTTGATGCAGTTCCAGGAACCTATGGGCTGCCGGAAAGCGGCGGCCGGCCGCAATGACGTGAGTGGCCTGATGGTTGCTGAGCGTATCGGCTACTAGCCAACCTAGACCCTCGGCGCACTCCGGCGCTGTCCCCTCGTAGAGGTGCTGGCCGGCACGCATGGCGGTCCTCAGGTAACTAATCCGCTCTACGGCATTAAACATTCGGCCCAAACGGCTCTCTCGGTTGAAAATAACTTCATCAACCGCCGTTTTGATAAGTTTGGTAGTTTCAGGCGAGGCCTCAGGGTGAAAACTCGGCAGATACTTCTTGAAAGCCGCTTGCTCGGCGGTCTCATGCTCGGCAGTCTTATCACTGTAATTAACGTCTTCAAGTATGGACTCCGCCTCGTCATGCGTGATGGCGGCTATTCGCAGGACGGCCTTATCGCGTGGGCTGAGCTCTTCCGGCTGCAAACTTTCCGTAGAATCAATAAATTCGTCCGTCAGATGATAAGTGCTTGCCAGGTGGGCGAGATTATCTACATCCGGACCAAGCAGTTCAATCCAATGCTGGTTGCTGACAATCTCAGGTTTGTATACTTTGTAGCGAATGTTGGCGGCTAACACCTGACCGTATTCAGTCGCCGCGAAGGCTTCATGGATAGCCAGGTAGTCCGGCTCCTCTCCCATAGTCATACAACCATGATTGCTCAAACCAGCTACTAAGGCAAGCATAAGGGTAATTAATATCATTAAGCTAGTACTATAAGGCTATATATAAGAGATAAGGGGTAAGTGGTATACTAAAACTTACGGAGTGCTTATGACAAAAACAATCGCGGTAGTGAACCAGAAAGGCGGCGTTGGCAAGACGACCACGGCTATTAACGTGGCGGCACAGCTGGCTGGCTCGCAGTCGTCGGTACTGCTGGTCGATCTCGATCCGCAGGGCAATGCTACCAGCGGGTTGGCCATCCCAAAGGAATCGACCCAGCAAACTACTTATGACGTACTGAATGGCAGCGCCCAGCTAATGGCTGTCGCCCAAAAAACCAACGTCGCACATTTATTTGTCTTGCCAGCCAATGCCAACCTTGCCGGTGCCGAGGTTGAGCTGGTGGCCCGCGAACACCGCGAATTTGCCCTGAAGCAGGCCTTAGAACAGGGGTTGACGTACGATTATATATTGATCGATTGTCCGCCGTCGCTGGGCCTTCTGACTATCAACGCTCTGACGGTGGCCGACTCCGTACTGATTCCGGTTCAGGCCGAGTACTACGCGCTGGAAGGGCTGAGCCAATTACTCAATACTATCCAGGCGGTGCGGGGCAGTACTAATCCGCAGCTGGAACTGCTGGGCATCGTGCTGACGATGTTCGATAAGCGCAATTCGCTGAGCGACCAAGTGCAGTCCGAGGTGGCCAACTACTTCGGCGACAAGCTCTTCAAAACGATTATTCCGCGCAACGTGCGGCTAGCTGAGGCGCCCAGCTACGGACGCACAATTTATGAGCATGATCGCTGGAGCAAGGGCGCTCGCTCTTATAAAGCTCTGGCCAAAGAAGTCAAAGACCGCCTGGGCTAGCTAGACAATCTTTTCCGAACATATTATTGCTATTTTAGGGATTTTCTAGTATAATACAGAACCTATGATATTCAATAAAGGCCACGGGACGGAACACGCGGCGCTGGTAGGTGTAGGCGTCCTAGCGGTCGTTCTCCTGTCTTTCGGGTCTTTCGGTACGGCATCGGCCGCATATTACCCTGGCTCAGGTCATAATAACCAGCCGAAACCGACTGCCTTGCCGAAGCAAGTAACCTTGGTCGAAGAAGGTAAAAACATCACTGTAACGCCGGCGGAACTCGGATGGCAACTTGATACGCAACGGATTTCGGCAGCTTCCCAGCACAAAGGCTTGCCTATTACGAACGCATTAAACGGCACAAATTTCTTTAATAAATACTCTGTTCCGGCCTATACGAAAGTTAACCAGGCGGCATTAACCCAGAAAGTGACAGCAATCGCCGACGCTACACAGCAAGCTCCTGCCGACGCCAAGATTATTACCCAAAACGGCGGCTATGTGATCAGTCCCCCCGTAACGGGGGAAAGGGTAGATGTCGCTAAAGCTGTGCAGATGATTAAATCGGCGCTGGTGATGCACAAAACTACGATTAATTTGCCAATTGCTTCGCTCGTGCCAACTGTAACAGAGGCGAGTTTGCAGCCGCAGCTCGCCCAGCTGAAAGCGCAACAGGCGGCAGCTATTGCGGCGGCCAAAGCTAAACCAGTAACGCCGCACTCGTGTGCCGATAACCCGGCCGGACGGCAACTGATTCTGGTCAGTGTTAGCCAGCAGCACTTGTGGGCCTGCAACGGTTCGAGCCAAGCTTATGAGACCGCGATTACCAGTGGCGCCTATCAAGTTGGTGATGCTACGCCGACTGGTACGTGGCATATTTATTCGAAATCAACTAATATTCATCTGACCGGGCCAGGATATGACGACTTCGTAAATTACTGGATGGCGTTTTATTCGGATTATGGTTTTCATGACTCCAGCTGGCAGACTTTTCCGTATGGCTCGTCGGACTATGCTTCCCAGGGGTCGCACGGCTGTGTCCACCTGCCAGCAGCGGCCATGGCCTGGCTCTTTAACTGGGCACCGGTCGGCACGACCGTTACAATCACCGGTTAAAACAGATTAATAATCCGGGCCAAATCGGCGTCGGAAGTGAAGGTTATTTCCAGCTTGCCGCCTTTGGCGGTGCGGCGCAGGCTGACCGGCGCGCTTAGTTTCTTGCCGAGCTGTTTGGTTTCGGCGGTTTCGGTTTCGGTGCGGGCGCGGGCTTTTTTGGTTTCTTTGACACCGGCTTTTACAGAAGTGGCAAAGCGCTCGGCTTGGCGGACGCTCCAGCTTTGGGCGATGATAGTTTCTAAGAGATAATTTTGGCGTTTAGTGTCGCCTTTTAACGACAAGATGGCACGGGCGTGGCCCTCGGTAATTTTATTTTTAGCCAGGGCGCCCTGGGCGGCTTCCGGTAGCTGCAATAGCCGTACGGTGTTGCTGATTGTGGAGCCGCCTTTGCCGAGGCGCTTGGCGACATCATCATAAGACAAGTTGAATTGTTCGTGTAGGCGCTCGATGCTGACGGCTTGCTCTAGCGGGCTGAGGTCGACGCGCTGGACGTTCTCGATTAGGGCAATCTCTAATTGCTCGAGGTCTTTGCGCTCGCGGACGATGGCGGGAGCGGCGTTGAGCCCGGCTAGTTTGGCGGCTCGCCAGCGGCGTTCGCCGGCAATCAGGCTGTATTTGCCTCCGGATTCAGGGGTTACGACTAGCGGCTGGACGATGCCGTGGCGCTTGATTGAAGCGGCCAGCTCTTGCAAGGCCGTTTCGTCAAAGTGCTGGCGCGGCTGGTGTTGGCCGGGTTGTAGCTTGGTGAGCGGGATTTTTTCGATGCGGTCATCGGCACTCAGCAGGATGCTTTTGTCGAAATCGCTGGAAATCAGCGCGTCGAAACCTTTACCCAGGCCTTTTCCTAAACCTCGTTTTGGTGTTTGACTCATACTACGAATATACCACGAAATATAGCTAAAAGGCTTTGGCTTGGCTGATCGGGAAGACGCGCAAGGCTAGCTTGCCAACTATTTGGTTGGCGTTGATTGGACCGAAGATGCGGGAATCGAGCGAATCTGGCCGGTTGTCGCCGCAGACAAAGAGCTGGTGCGGGCCGAGTTTTACATCGAGATTGCCGTTAGTGTAGGGGATGGCCCCCTTCTGGCCGTATGGTAGCGAGGTATCCGGGTCAAAACCGTCCGGATGGTCTTTATTATATATAGTGATGGCGCCGTTCTTGACGACTACACGGTCGCCGGGCAGGCCGATAACTCTTTTAATAAGCTGTTTGCTGTCCTGTTGGTCGAACTCGCTGAGGCCTTTTTCGTTAAAGACGATAATATCGCCGCGATTGGGAATGTAGTCGTGGCGGGTAATGTTCGACCAGGTCCGCGGTACTTTCCAGATCACCAGTTTGTCGTTGTTCTGCAAAGTGTTTTGCATGCTAGGGCCGTCTACTTGGTACGATCTGAATACAAATAGAATAATAAATAGCGCCACCAGCAGGGCGGCTGCAATCCATGGGCGCGAGAATCGTTTCGCCATATC
>CAYRVE010000037.1:0-5700 GCA_964427685.1 uncultured Candidatus Saccharibacteria bacterium
AAAGCCAGCTTGCCGAACTTGCGAATATTAATGATACGGCCGACCAGCGTGGCTTTGTCGCCCTCAAACTTGTCAAAGTTATCTACTGCCGCGGCAACGGTGTGGGTTCGGCGCGAATACAGCTGGGCCGGGTATGGGTTGATGCCAAGCTTTTTTAAGTCTTCTAGCTTGCGTAGCCGCTCATCACGAAGTTCTTTCAGTGTTGCCATAGTTACCAATCAGTATAGCGGAGTTTAGGAAATGCTGACAATCTTGTAAGTGGCGGTTTCAACAGGAGTTTTAATCTCGACTTTGTCGCCAACTTTTTGGTAAATCAATGCCTGGCCAATAGGAGATTCATCGCTGATTTTGCCGCTCAGCGGGTCGGCCTCAACCGTGCCGACTACCTGGAATTCCTTGGCTTTGCCGCCACCACTCTTCAGCTTGACGCGCGAACCCAGCTGGACTTTGCTGCCGCGCGGCTTTTTAATAATTTCAACGTTAGCTAAAATGCCTTCTATCTCGGAAATGCGGCTTTCGTTGCGCTCTTGTTCGGCGCGGGCGGATTGGTACTCGGCGTTCTCGGACAGGTCGCCGAGTTCGCGGGCAGACTTAATAGACTCGGCTATTGTGGCGCGCTTAGCTATCAAGCCGTCGAGTTCGGTTTGTAGTGTGTCGACGCCTTCTTTGGTCAATCGAAACAACTTCTTCATAGGACTTCAATCTCCCCTTCTCACCCAATTTATCGTTGCCAGCTATTATAGCAAGACTTAGCGCTTAGTGGCTAGGGTTTTTAGTACTTCGTCCAAATTAAGCTGTTTTACTTCTTCGGATTGCCGGCTTTTGAGTTCATATTTGTCCGCTTGCTGCGTTTTTTGGCTAATCACCAGTCGATATGGGATGCCCAGCAGGTCGGCGTCAGCGAATTTTTCACCCGGCCGCGCATCGCGGTCGTCATAGAGCGTTTCAATGCCGGCTTTGGTGAGCTTTTCGTAAAGCTCGTCGGCCTGTTTTACCACCTCCGAATCATCGCCCAGCCGCGCCAGGTAAACCTTAGCTGGCGCCACCGCCTCGGGCCAAACCAGACCCTTATCATCGGCAAACTTTTCAACGATCACGCCCATGGCCCTGGTAACGCCAACGCCATAAGATGCCAGATAAATTGGTTTTTGCGATCCATCTTTATCTGTGTAGTAAATTTTCATTTGCTCCGACTTTTCGGTACCAAACTTAAATATATTGCCCACTTCGGCACTCTTAACTGGCTTCAACTCGGACTTATCGATTTTTAATTCTTTTACCGCCTCTTCTAGAACCTCTTCGTTAACAGCCACTGAATGGTCGTCATTGGCATACAACACGTCTTCACCGACCTCGCAAATAGTCTGAAACTCATGGCTAAATTTAGTAAAAGCACCGCCGCTGGCAAATGTCACAAATGTGCTATCGCCAATGCCAAGCCGGTCATAGACTCGTTTATAGGCCTCGATGATGCGTTCGTAATATGCGTCCATGTCTTCTTGAGAGGTATGCAAGGAATACATATCTTTCATTAAGAACTCACGACCGCGCATAATACCGCTTTTAGCCCGCAATTCGTTGCGCAACTTGGCCTGGAACTGATAGACGCTGATTGGGAAATCCTTATAGCTCTGCGCATAGTGTCGCATCATGCCCATAATTGGCTCTTCATGCGACCAAGCTAAACCGATTTCGGTTTCGTCCTGGAGTTTAGTCTTGAACCAAACATCTACGGCATCATCATCCCAGCGCCCAGTCTCCTGCCAAAGCTCTTTCGGCTGGAGATTGGTCATTATTAGTTCTTGGCCGCCAACGGCGTCCATTTCTTCGCGAACAATTTGCTTGATGTTTTCCAGCACCTTGAGCCCTAGCGGCAAGTAGGCATAGACGCCAGCCATCTCCTTATGGATGAAGCCGGCTTGAATTAACAGCTGGGCGTTGCGCGCCGTTTCGTCAGCTGGAACCGTTTTGCTAGTTTTGGTAAATAGTTTCGACAATCTCATCAGTCAATCCTTTCATCCAGTGTACCCTGTCCCTGCTGGACCTCAAAACGCTCTGGATATAGATCTTTGCCTTCTAGCCTGCCCATCCCTGGCATTGGCGTATAGCCTCGTAACGCAGACCTGGCGCGAAGATTTTGGCGCAGATCCCTTGATTTAGCTTGGCCCAAAGCATGGCGAGAAGAGTGATGCGCGATCCGGCGTGCAGTCGCCTCGCCGCGGTCAGCTGTACTAGTGACAGTTGGGATGGCTAATTTCTCAACCGCTTCCCGGTCTAAATCATTTGCCCAGCGAACTCTTTGTCTCAGGTCATCCATGGTTGACCATTCTAAAATTATCACTGACCCTACCAGGAAGAAACCTATGTGTTCTATCGATTCCTGCACATCGTATTCTCCTGAGGCCTCGTCTTTTATAGCTAACTGCAACCACTCATCGTGTATTGCAATATCATCTAATATTCGTTCATTGATCATTACAAATCTCCATTTTTACAAAATTAAAAAACCTCCGTCTTTTTGGCGGAGGCGTGTCTACTTATTACAAATAAAACTACGCCCCGGTGGGCGGCAGCGGGAGATTAGAAACGAAAAATAGTTTCTTGGACATAAAGCCGATTGTACTATTAATGAACATGGATTACAAACAACGAAACGAAGGCGACGCCGTTTTTGATGGCGTGCAGAGTGATTGAGGCCCACAGGCTGCCGGTTTTTTCACGCAGATAAATCAGCACCAGGCTGAGTATAAAGGTGTCCAGTGCCGCGATATACAGGGGTCCGGCCGCGCCGCCCTCCGGCAAGTGGGCGGCCGCGAAAATCAGGCTGGTCAGGAGCGCCGCCGGTAAGAATTTCGTAGCCTTTTTCAAGCTGCTATACAAAAAACCGCGAACCATAATCTCTTCGGTCAGCGGCGGCAGTATCACCAAGCTGATAAACGTCAGGCTGAGCGCCAGCGCGCCGTGCACATCAGTGAAGCCGATGTTTTGCTGCTGGTCGACGTTGAGGCTCGGCACAAAGTGGCTGACAATGCTGACAGTCAGCAAATAAATGGCGTAGTAAGCCGGTACCGCCAGCAGCCCGTAGCCCAGGTCGCGCCAGCGCGGCTTAAGCAGGCCAATGGTCGCGAACGTAGAGCGGTATTTCTTCAAAAACAGATACAGGGCAGCCAGTATGATAGTTTCGGCCAGCAAAATGTAGAAAAACTGGGCGATGGTTGAATTGTTCAGCCAGTCAGCCGTTTGGCTATGCGACCAATGGTGAAGAAATGGATAAATAGAAACTATCAGGCCGCCAGCCAGCTGAGATACGTAGAAGATGACGACTACGAATACGACGCCTAGCCAGGGGTTCCAGGGTACCCGGGCAACGGCTGGCCGCTCAGAAGAAACGCTGGACATCTACAATACTAATTAAGATAAATAGCCCCATCAGCACCAAAAAACCAGTCGCGTTAACCGCCTCTTCAGCCTTGGCCGACAAGGGGCGCTTCAGCCCGCGCGAAATCAGCATAATCCACAAACGGCCGCCATCCAGCGCCGGGATTGGCAAGATGTTCATGACCGCCAAAATTAATGAAATGTAAGCAATCACGAACAGCACGAACTGATAGCCCAGCAGGCTGAAGGTCTTTAGGATATACACGATGCCAATTGGGCCAGAAACCTGGGAGCTGGCCGAAGTCTGGCCGTTTTCACGAGCCGCGTGGTTGCCGGTGATAGCGCCGGCTACCAGGCTGCCCAAGCCGCCCAGCGCATGGCCTAGACCCTGGAAGGTCAGCGCCGTCAGCTGAGCGCTAAAACCAATCGCCACCACTGGCGCCGACCAGGTGTAACGCTGAAGCGTGATGTCTTTGGGAATAACACCCAGGTTAGCCTTGGGGTTATTAGTCTTGCGACTGGCCGCCACGACCTGGTTAGACAAAAATGTTGTGCGCGCCCGGTAATTATGGCCACTGCGGGTGTAACTAATGTAAGCTGTTTTACCGGCAAACTGTTTAGTTAATTGCGGCAGCTGTTTGGCGTTAACCAAACCGACAGGGCTGTAGCCCGCCAAAGCAATATCATTAATCTGGTCCTCGGCCTTCAGGCCGGCCTTAGCAGCCGGCGACCCCGGCTCCACATAGGTCACTATAACCTTGCGGCTGACCAGCTGGGCGTTGTTTTTGACGCTAAACTGGTTATCTACCAGCTGCGGCATGCCAATCAAAGCCAAAATCGTAAATAATACCAGCGCGACTACCAGGTTCATGGCCACGCCGGCGGCCATAATCTTGGATTTGCTCCAGGTGCTGGCCGCGCCAAAACTACCCTTCTCGGTATCGCTGTCGTGCTCGCCCTTGAGCTTAACAAAACCGCCCAGCGGGATCAGGTTGAAACTAAAAGTCCAGCCAGTTTTGACCTTGCGCTTGTACAGCCGCGGCGGAAAGAAAATGCCGAACTCTTCCACCTCAACACCGTTGCGGCGAGCAACTATGAAGTGTCCCCACTCATGGACCACAATCAGGCCGATGAACAGAATAATGCCGATAACCATCAACGCTACGTTCATGGTTACCTATTATACTTTACAAATTATATTGACGGCGAGTATAGTTAAAGATAAGGATGTTGCAGAGACGCTACATACCCCAGAAACAGAGACGATAAAACAGAGGTTAAAAAGTGAATAGAATGGCTATACCAGTCGCCATGGTGGGCAATGAATTCGTATTGCCTCGTCCAAAAATAAAGGCGGCTGAAACAAAGGCAGAGATGAAAGTAGAAGCATCAATACCGGCAGTTACCATATCGCCGCAGGAGGTATTATCCGATAGTAAATCGGGTCGTATTGAGAGCACTCCAAATTCCAGTTCCAGACATCTGAACATCTTTCATCAGCACACTTTTATCATCGTCGCCATTTCCCTGCTTATCATCGGTGGCGCAGCTATCAAGCTAGGCGCCAACTATTGGACAGCTAAATACATCCCAGTTTCAACCGCCAGCACTGCAGTAAAGACCGGCAAGCCGGTTTCCGGCTTTAATATGACCATACCGGCCGCTGACTTCCAGGCCAAACTGGCCAGCATCACCGGCCAGTCGGCCACCCTGACAGCTGGCACTTTATCCGAGCCATTAGGCAGTAATATGGTCAAAAGCTGGTTGCAAATCAGCAGTAACAAATCCAAGACGGAGTATTACCTGCACGTCAACGAAGCCGCTATCAGCAACTCAATCACTAAAGAAGCCAACACTTATGCCAAAGCACCAATCAACCAGGTAACAGTTAATGAAGATGGCGTCAGCCGGGCGGTAGTCGGCGGCCGGGACGGGCGCGCCCTGAGTGACCCGAACGGCCTTAAGACCCAAGCCCACGAGGTCGCCAAAAATGTCTTATCCGGCAACGGTGTGCAATTCAATACGCCGCTGGCCTCGGTGCCCTTCCAGTCTGTCGGCCCGGAAGCTTTCCCGAAAGTCCTGGTTGCCGACATTACTACCAAGAAAATGTGGGCCTACGAAAACGGCAACCAGGTTAACAGCTGGCTAATCAGCGCCGGCAAGCCGTCCACGCCCACGCCAGTCGGGCAGTTCAAGGTATACGCCAAGTATTCCAGCCAGGATATGCGCGGCACTAACCCCGACGGTTCGCCTTACTTCCAGCCGGCCGTCCCCTGTGTAAATTACTTCTACTCCGGCAGTGCTGTGCACGGTGTCTACTGG
>CAYRVE010000038.1:0-5587 GCA_964427685.1 uncultured Candidatus Saccharibacteria bacterium
TGTGGGTAAAGTAGTAGCCACAAACCGCCCATGATCATCGATATCGCCATTATCATCTTTGCCATCAGCGCGCTGTACCGCGGGCGGGAGATTGGCTTTGTGCGACAGCTGTGCTCGACGGTTGGCTTTTTTGGCGGTTTGTTCCTGGGCGCCTGGCTGGAGCATTACACCGTGCAGTGGGCGCATAGCCAGGCCGGCCGCTCGATTATCACTTTGCTGACTACGCTGGGCTGCGCCCTGATCTTGCTGGCGGTCGGCGAATTAATCGGCATCAAACTAAAATACCGCGTCCTGCGCAAGCGAATTAATATTCTGGATAACGGTTTTGGCGGCCTGCTCAGCGTGGTGTCGATATTACTAACTATCTGGCTGATGGCGGCTGTCATAGGCAGTCTGCCGGTACCGAGCCTGCAATTGGCCCTGCGCAATTCCCGGATTGTGAGCGGCCTGGACCGCGCTTTGCCCAACGCGCCGAACGTCATCAGCGACTTGGGGCGCGTGATTGACCCTAACGGCTTTCCGCAAGTTTTCATTGGCGGCGAACCAAGTCCTAACAGCAACGTCAATGTGCCGTCACTGGGTGATATGCAATCCGCCGTCGACCACGACCGGGCATCGGTAGTGAGGATTGAAGGGCAGGGCTGTGGCGGCGTGGTGGAAGGCTCTGGCTTTGTGGCTGGCTCAAATTTAGTGGCCACCAACGCCCACGTGGTAGCCGGTATCAGTCACCCCTACGTGCAGGATAGCAACGGCTCGCATAGCGGCACGGTTATCTGGTTTGACCCTGATATGGATTTCGCCGTATTGCGCGTCTCCAACTTAGCTGGCGACAGCTTGGTGGTTGACGACCAGCGCGTGCCGGTAGGTACACCGGCGGCTGTCCTCGGCTATCCGGGCGGCGGCGCCTTTAATGCCGGGCCGGCGGCTATCTCCAATCAGTTTACAGCCAGTGGCCGCGACATTTACGGCCGCGGCAACACCTTGCGCGAAGTTTATGAACTGCGAGCCAACATCATACCCGGCAATTCCGGCGGCCCGCTGGTCGCCAAAGATGGCACGGTCATTGGCGTTGTCTTCGCTGAGTCAACCAGCTATCAACATACCGGCTACGCCCTGACCAGCGACCAGGTCAAGGGTCAAATCAACCAAGCCGCCGCCCGCAATCAGCCGACCAGCGTCGGCCAATGCGCCGAGTAGTTTGCTATAATTACCCTGATGTCTCTGAGAAACATAACATTGCAAAAAGCCTTGCCGTGGATCTTGCTGGTCGCCGGCGTCATTGGCGTATTTTGCGCCTTCACTCTCAGCCAAGACAAAATTAGATTGCTGACCAACCCCGATACGCACTTAAGCTGCAGCCTGGACCCAGTTTTAGCTTGCGGCAGTGTTATTAAATCCAACCAGGGCCACGCTTTTGGTTTCCCGAATCCATTCCTGGGCTTGGCGGGCTATGCCGCCGTGGCCACTATCGGCATAGCTCTGTTGGCTGGCGCCAAATTTAAACGCTGGTTTTGGCTGTTCACCGAAGCCGGACTTATATTCGCCCTAGGTTTTGTGCATTGGCTATTTTTCCAAAGCGTATATCGTATACATAATCTCTGTATTTATTGCATGGTGGTTTGGGTGGTGACAATCACCAGCTTCTGGTACGTTACGCTCTATAACATCGACCAAAAGAACATCAAGTTGCCGAAGGGCAAGGCGCAAACAGCCTACGGCTGGATTCGTCGGCATCACCTCGACATACTGATTGCTTGGTTTATCGTTATCGCCGCCTTGATCCTGAAACATTTCTGGTACTATTACGGGCGTTACTTTTAAACTGGTAAATGTTATAATTTAACCAGTTAAACCGCTAATGTTAAGTTAATCTATGCCCAAAAAACAAACAGATTATTTAAGAAAAACCGCCGAAGCCCCAGCCGACCTGCTGGACTATAGCGTCAAGGCTTCGGAAAAGGTGATGACCGGCTTGCCGGCCAATCCAGTTATTAAAAAGACTGGTGATTACTGGCACGCCCTCGGACCGGGGCTGACCACCGGCGCTTCCGACGATGACCCGTCCGGGATCGCCACCTATTCCCAGACCGGCGCTCAATACGGCTTCCAGCTGTTATGGATGGCCGGACTGACGTTCCCGCTGATGGCCATCGTCCAGGAAATGTGCGCCCGCATCGGCCTGGTAACCGGACGGGGACTGGCCGGCACCATCCGACTGCATTTTCCGCGCCGCGTCTTGCTAATGTGCACCTCTCTGTTATTTATCGCCAACATTTTTAACCTGGGAGCCGACCTGGGAGCCATGGCCCAAGCCACCCAGCTGTTGCGCCCCAGCCTCAGCTTTGGCTGGCTGGTAGTCGGTTTCTCGGCGCTATGCCTAGGCCTGCAAATCTTTACGCCTTACGCCCGCTACGCCAAATATCTTAAATGGCTGGCGCTAGTCCTGATATCCTACGTGGCTTCGGCCATTCTGGCGCACTTAAACTGGGGCACGGTGCTGAAGGGCGCCATCGTGCCATCGATGACGCTAGGCAAAGACCAGATTATCCTGATCTGCGCCATTTTAGGTACGACCATTTCGCCGTTCCTGTTTTTCTGGCAGACTTCGCAGGAAGTTGAAGAGCAGATTGCCGCCGGCAAAACCACAGTGGCACTGCGGCGGGGTGCCGATCAGGCAACGATCAAAAAGATGCGCGTCGACGTCTGGTTCGGCATGTTCCTATCCAATCTGGTGATGTTCTTTATTATCGCGGCCTGCGGCGCCGTGCTGTACCCCCACGGCATCACCAGCATCCAAACCTCCTCGCAAGCCGCCCAGGCGCTCAAGCCCTTTGCCGGCAACGCCAGCTACACCTTGTTCGCGCTGGGCATTATTGGCACCGGCTTGCTGGCGATTCCGATTCTAGCCGGTTCAGCCTCTTACGCGGTGGCCGAGAGTTTCCGCTGGAAGTCCGGCTTGAGCCGCAACCTCAGCCAAGCCCGGGCCTTTTACGGCGTGCTGATAATCGCTATGCTGATTGGCCTAAGTATTAACTTCATCGGCCTCAATCCCATCAAAGCGCTGATCTACGCCGCTGTTGCCAACGGCATCGTGGCGCCACTGGTGCTAGCGCTAATAGTCCTGATTAGCAGCAATAAAAAAATCATGGGCCACTGGGTCAACCGCCGCCTGACCACCGGGCTGGGCTGGGGCGTTACGGGCATAATGCTGGTCTCCGGTGTCGCCGCCATAATCGCGCTGCTGCATTAAAATCACTCCGACCTTAGAGCCTCAATCGGGTCGCGGCGGGCGGCTTTGAGGGCCGGGATGGTGCCGAACAATACACCTACTATTAGCGAGACGCCGAAGGCCAGGGCGACTGCCGGCCAGCTGATTACCGGCTGGAGGTTAGTAGTTAGGCGCAGGGTCAGGTCAATCAGGAAAGCCAGTGCCACGCCGATGGCGCCGCCGACCAGGCTGAGCGTGGTGGCCTCAATCATAAACTGGCTGAGAATCTGGCTGTTAGTGGCGCCGACGGCTTTGCGGATGCCGATTTCGTGCGTCCGCTCGGAGACTGATACTAACATCACGTTCATGATGCCAATGCCGCCAACCAGCAGAGAAATTGCCGCTACGCCGGCCACCAGCTTGGTCAGCAAGCTTAAGATATCCTGATTGGCCGCCAGGTTTTGGTTGCCTTGCAGAACCGCCAGGTTGCTTTGGCCGCCGTGCGACCGGTCCAGCGCCTTTTGAATAGCGCCCGCCACTTGGCCGGTTTGTTTGACGTTCGAAGCTTTGGCCAGGATCTCGTAAGTCGGCGCGGCGTTATTGGTCAGGCTCTCAGCCACATCGTTAGGGATAAAGATGGCGTTATTGAAGTCGGTGTCTTGCCCTAGAGGAGTGCTCGTAAAATTATTAAATATGCCGCGCACCATAAAGCGTTGGCCATGGAAATTGAAGCTGCGACCCAGCGGCACGTCCTCGTTAAACAGCGCCTCAGCGGCGTGCGGGCCGAGCACCGCGGCATTAGTACCGTCGTCGTTAGGCGTTAAGAAGCTGCCGTAAGATACCGACTGGTTCAGCAGGCTGGACAGGTCAGTGCCAGTGCCGATTACAAACCCTTGGTCATAATTGCCCTGGTCGCCGCTGACGGTGCCGGTCACTACGGTTAACGGTGCGCTGGCGAAAACGCCTTTTACGTTAGACACCGTACTGACATCACGCGGCCTGATTGAGCCGCTAAAGCCGGCGCTGTCTGACAATAAGCTGACGTTGCCGTTGCCATTGCCGCCGCCGGGGTGCAGCTGGGCCGGGCGGATAGTAATCAAATCGCTTCCCAGGTGATGGATCTGACCGCTAACTTGCCGGTTGACGCCCTCGCCAATGCCAATCACCGTAATCACCGAGGCCACGCCGATAATCACGCCGAACATCGTCCAGAAACTGCGCAGTTTAGCGCCGCGCACCGAATCCAGACCGGCTTTGAAGTGGCCGCGGGTTAGGGAAGATTGCCTCATGACTTCCTCCGCTTGGCGCCCGTGGTGGTCCGGGCTCGCCGCTTGCTGGATTTAGGCTTGCTCTTTTTGCGCTTTGGGGTTGGCGGAGCAGGCGTACCCGGCAAAGCCTTCATTAGCGCCGAAACGCCGGCTAGGTCATCCTCTTCGTTGGTGGCCGGCAAGGTGTACAAAACCTTGCGGGCCGTGCTGGCGACCCGGCCCAGCGCGGTCTTCTCATCATGAATAATCTGGCCGTCATGCATGTACAGCACACGAGTGGCGTAGCGGGTCAGCTCGGGATTATGCGTGACAAAAATAACGGTATTGCCAGACTTGTGGATGTCGGATAGCAACTCCATAACCAGTAGCGAGCTGGCACTGTCCAGGTTGCCGGTCGGCTCGTCAGCGATAATTAATTTAGGATTGTTCACCAGGGCGCGGGCAATAGCGGCGCACTGCGCCTGACCGCCGCTGAGCTGGCCGGGCAGAAAATACTCGCGGTTCTGGACTCCAACGCGCTCCAGCATCTGGCTGGCCTGCTTAATCCGCCGGTTCACGGCCATGCCTTTATAAACCAGCGGCAGAGCGACGTTTTCCAGCGTCGTCAAGCGGGGCAAGAAGTTAAACGATTGGAAAATAAAGCCAATGCTGTCACGGCGGAATTTAGCAGCCTGGGTGGGCCGAAGCCTCGCCGCCGGCTTGCCATCGAATCGATAATTACCATTGGTCGGCCGGTCTAGCAAACCAATGATATTCATCAAGGTACTCTTGCCGCAACCGCTTGGGCCCATCACGGCCACGCATTCGCCGCGCTCAATCTTTAAGCTGACTTCGTCGAGCGCCAGGGTAGTGGCGTCGCCGAAGCCGTACAGTTTGCTGACGTCTTGGACTTCTATCAGGGCCATATCTATTACTAGTGTAAACCCCAACTTGCAGTTTCCGCAAGGTGTTTTGTAGTAATATTGCGGACAAAGGTCAATTTTCGTTAACTTTGCTATACTTGTCCTAGCCAAATCTGTAAAAATTCTCTGATTTTTGCAGATTTGAGAGGAGAAGCGTAGCTCTAGATCGAGGCTTTTCGCGAAAGCGAAAACGAGATAGGAGCGTACGC
>CAYRVE010000039.1:0-5432 GCA_964427685.1 uncultured Candidatus Saccharibacteria bacterium
TCTACATTTACTACAATAATGGCACTCAGCAAGCACCATCAGAAGAGGTGGCTAAGGCTTGGGGCGCCTGGTTCGGCAAGCTCGGCGAGGCCGTAGTTGACGCCGGCAACCCGTTTAACGCTGGCGGCAAAGCCGTCGAGAAAAGCGGTGTCAGCACTATCGAGAACCATCCAGCGACAGGTTATACGATCGTCAAAGCCGAGAGCCTGGACGCGGCCAGCGATATGGCTAAAGACTGCCCCGTCCTGGAAGAGCCGGACGGCGCGGTGCGGGTCTACGAAACTATGCCAATGTAGCTTAGGCTCTTTGGTTAGTTCTTGTGGTGGGCTTTGATTTTGTGGTGCAGGCGGCCGATTTGCTTGTGCTGAAGAGCGATAGTTACCTGCTCTTGGCTGTAGCCTTTGGCTTCTAGATCCGTAGTGAGTTGCGTTTTTACCTTTTGGGCAAAAGTTTTTGGCGTTAAGCCGGCATTGCTAATAAGCTGTTTGAGCGTATGGTCCTTGCGGGCGGCCTGGACGTTGGCGGTTGTGGTATTTAGAACCTCGGCTACAGCGTCTTGTTTTTCCTGCTGAAAAACGGTGCGCGGTATGCCGCTGGTACCGACGTTAGCGGTGCTATTTGGTGCTGCGGCGACCACGCCGATGCTGGTAGCGGCTATGATTCCGCTGCCTAAGAGACTGGCTGTAACAAGTAAGCTTTTTTTCATATTTGTATTGAACTACCCTTACCTGAATTTAAGCTTAAGTATGGCGCTGGTCTTTGTCGGCGTCGTAACCTTCTACGGTGTTGCCGGCATTAGGTTCCTCGACGTCAATGCCTTGCTGGTAGAGTTCGGTCTCGTCTTGACCGTCGTCGGTCGTGGGATAGGTGTCATCGCCGCTGGCCGGGGCCGGGCGGAAAGGAGTTTCGCCGTCTTCCGGCAATTCTTCTAGTTTTTCTTCTTCGTTTGGTTCATCTGGCGGCATATTTATTTCCCTCCCTTAATTATTATACTTTTATGTACTCGTGGACCGGTTCGGAGGTTTGCAGAGCTTTGGTGTAATCAGTAATCGGTTTGAAGCGGAACTGGATGTGGGCGGCCTGGATGGTGCCGTTATTGTTGCTGGCTACCTTGACGATTTCTAGGGCGTAGCCGGTGTTAATGATGCCGGAAACTTGGTTGGGTTTGAGTTTGGCTAATTGGGCGGTCAGGGCCGGCGGCAGATTGCGGTCGTTGGTGGTAATTGGCGCGGCGTATTGGCCACCGGCGCCTTTGGTGGTGGCATCATCGGAAACTTGGCCGGCCAATTGGCCAAAGTCAGCGCCCTGCTCCAGCTGGTTGAGAGCTGCCAGGGCTCGCTGGTTGGTACTGGTATCAAGTTTGTCGACCACGGCTTGCTGGAGCAGTTGCTGTTTTAGCTCGCGTCGAAAGTCATTCTCACTCCAGCCCCAAAATTCACTAAGCACCTCTCTTAGTACGCGGTCGTTGCTGCCCAGACGGTTTTGCTGGCGCAACAAAGTGATTTCATCATCAACTGCCTGGCTACTGACAGTTACGCCATGCTGTTTAGCTAGCTGGTTGACGTAGGCGTTCTGGATGGCCTCGTCCATGGCCTGCTGTTTGAGGTGTTTTAATTGGTTCTTGCCGCCAGAGGTTTTGAAATTGGCGCCCTGCTGGGTGTGGTAATAATGCATGTTGCGGCGCAGTTCAAACAGATAGGATTCATAGCTGACCCAGTGGCTGCCGACTTTGGCGACCGGAAAAGGCACTACCTTGGTAACGCCGTAAATAAAGGCATTGGTAGATTGGAATTTATACAGCGCCAGGCCGCAAGCCGCGAAAAAAACCACGATAACTGTGACGAGTATAGCGATTGAGATCCGGACTACGCTGTGCTTGGAATGCTGCAGCGGATAAATATACTTGCGGGCGCTGGACAGTACTTCTTCGCGGTGCTCTTCTACGGTGTCGCTGGTAATCCGCGGCACATTACTCAAAGCCTCCGTCACCTTTTCTTCGGGGCGTTTAGTCCGCCTCAATATCTTAGGTTTCTTCAATTTCGGCAATGTCTTCGTCAACTTCTTCTTCATGTTCTCCAATTGGCGCCTTGCTGTCCGTGTCTTTGGCGGGATACGGCGTGGTGGTTACCCCCTGCTCGCGCAAAATACCCACTATTTTCTTCTGGATCTTAGCTGGGTGATGCACATTGTGGATCGTCATATCCCCCACGTACGTTCGCATATGTATTGTACCAAATCCTAGCAGTGTTTCCTGCAAGCCTTTTACTTCGTAATTCACCGACTGGATCTGGGCCAGCGCTAAGTCAGCGACAGCACGGTGGAAAAGCCCTTTTTGAGTAATCTGGATGAACCGCTGGTCGGTTACGATAAATACGCTGAAGTGCCAGCCGATCCAGCTGGGCGCGAAGATTAGCAGGCCTAGGATACAGCCGCCAATCAGGCCGCCAAAGAACAGGCCGAACCCCAGGTTTGGGTCGATGGCCGCCGGCAGAACACCAATTAACGGGCCGAGCAGGCCGAGAATCAGACCTTTTCGCATCACAATCGGGTGTTTGCGGAAGACATAAAGTACTTCTTCGTCATCGAACTGGTCGTCGAAGTATTTTTCTGTTTCAGCCATAAGGATATTGTAGCAGTTTGGTGTCCCCGAGAGGAGTTGAACCTCTATCTACTCCTTAGGAGGGAGTTATTCTATCCATTGAACTACAGGGACCTGTGAGCTCACGCGCGCTCGTTGTCTTCGTAGACATGAATGTATTCGGACTTGTCGTAGTCGAATAATTCATCTTCTTTGAAGAAACTGGCGACTTCGGCCTGGCCGGTTTGCTTGGAATCGGAAGCGTGGATCAGGTTGCGGCCGGTGCCAATGGCCAAATCACCCCTGATGGAGCCGGGCGCCGACTGGCGCGGGTTGGTAGTACCAATCATGTTCCGCACAGACTCAACACACTGGTAACCTTCCCAAGCCATCAATACCACCGGTGAGCTCTTCATAAATTTCTCCAGACCTACGTAAAAATCTTTGTCGACGTGCTCGGCATAGTGATCGCGCAGCATTGCTTCGTCCAGGCTGGCCATTTTAATGCCGATTAGCTTGAGCCCTTTGCGCTCCAAGCGGCTGATAATTTCGCCAATTAGTCCGCGTTGTACGGCATCAGGTTTTGCTATTATGAGGGTTTTTTCCATTAAGTAGTTCCTGCTTATTGTTTTCATTATTGTAACAGAGATAATCACTGGCTGCTAGATTGTATTCTTTGTGTCGCACAATGTTATAATTGTGCTTATGGATTTCGCTAAAACAAAAACCGATTTTTTGGAATATCTGGAGTTGGAGCAGAACCGGTCGCAAAAGACTATCGAGAATTATGATCATTACCTGACGCGACTGCAGGACTTCGCTGGTAATATAAAGGTCAGCGATATAGATGTCGAGTTAATCCGCAAGTGGCGGCTGTGGCTGAACCGGCTGGGCACCAACACCTCTGATGAGCTCGGCAAGACCACTCAGAATTATCATTTGATTGCCCTGCGAAGCTTCCTGAAATATTGTGCGAAGCGCGACATCCCAGCCCTGCCGGCAGACAAGGTAGAGCTATCGCGCACTCGCCGCAAACAGGTTACTTTTCTGAACGAGGACGAATTGAAGCGGATATTCGCTGAGCCGGATCTGAACACGCTGGGCGGTCTGCGCGACCGGGCTATTTTGGAGCTTCTGTTTAGCTCCGGATTGCGCGTTAGCGAGATGGTCGGTCTGGACCGCGACCACATTAACTTAAAGCGCCGTGAGTTCATGGTTCGCGGCAAGGGCCAGAAAGACCGGCCGATTTTTATAAGCCCGGAGGCAGCCAAGTGGATTGAACATTATTTGCAGAAACGCGAAGATAATATGCCGCCGCTGTTTGTACGCTATAGCGGCAAAGTATCAAACCGCCTGACAGCGCGCAGTGTCCAGCGGCTGGTAGCCCGCTATGCTCTGCTGGCCGGTATTACTAAACATGTCAGCCCGCACACGCTACGGCATTCGTTCGCTACAGACCTGTTAATGAACGGTGCCGATCTTCGTTCCGTCCAGGCCATGCTGGGTCACAGTAATATCGCCACCACTCAAATTTATACGCACGTCACCGATCCGCACCTCAAGAGCGTACACGAAAAATTCCACCGTCACGCCGAATAAGTTTAATTACTGAGGTCGCACGACGGGCTGGTGCCGGTATCGTAGGTGCTGCCAGCCGGGAAATCAGCTGTAGGTGGCGCTGCTTGAATCCGTTTGCAGAGGTTTTGGGCTTCAACCGCGCCGTTGGGCAGGATGGCGTTATCATCAGGGGTGTTGGAGGCGCCGCCATTAGTAAATAGCCGCACGCGCAAGCGTTTCAGCACGTCCCGGGCCTTGCCAGTCACATCAATCACCGGTTCGCCACTGAAAGAACTAGTACTGCCGGTCGTGCTAGTGCCGGTAATCAGAATATTAGAAGTGTCGTAAAAGTCTACGAAATGGATTACATATTGCTGGCCGCCTAGATTGTTCAGTGTTACTGAACAGGGGTAAGCGCCAGTGTCAGGACAGGAGCCAGCCACCTGGGCCGAACCGCCCGGCGTATAATTTACAGTGTTATTGCCGCTGCCCCTAGCTGGATAGGCGTAAAAAGTGAAGGTATGGTCGCGGAGGTATTGGTCGGGGTTTACTGCCGGTATACCGTTGGCTGGCGTAATACTGAATTCTACCACCGGCGGATACTGCCAGCTGCCAAGCGTCGGCAAATTTGGGTTATCCGGATTCAGAGTCGGAGCAAAGTTGGTGCGCCCAGTGGCACTGCCCCAAGTAATTTTTAGACTGCCTAGAGGATCGGTGGTGTTGAACATCATGTGGCGGCCGGAGTTGGGTGAAAGATCATCAACCTGAAGGTTGGTGGTATTCAGCTCTACCAGCACGCAGCTATAAGTTACGCCATTAGTAGAGTTAATGTTCTGATTGGCTGTGAGAGCACCGACCGGCAGACTCTTAGTAGTGCCGGCAGCGCCGGAAGGTCCAGTCATGCACTGGGTGGAGCTAGCATTGCTATCAGTAATACTACCGCTTAAGATATCCTTATAAGCGTTGTTGATGCCGCTTTCGGCGGCGTAATTAGCCTGAGTGGCCTTTTGCTTGTCTAGCGCGGTTTGTTGTTCGCGACGAGCCAGCTGGGCAAAGCCAACGGTCAATAAAGCCAGGACAATAATCAGAATAAGGGCGATGACTATCGAGGCAAAGCCTCTTTCATTTAATTTTGTGTTAGATGGTCGTTGCATGACGCTTATTCTTTTCTCATCCTAGTATATCAGAATATTAGAATGAACCCCCGGCGATGCGCCCTACGGCCGTGGTCGTAAGATAGGCAGTAGAGCAGAACTGGTCGCCTTTGCCACCTTTGCATACCACAGCGCCGGCGGTA
>CAYRVE010000040.1:0-5418 GCA_964427685.1 uncultured Candidatus Saccharibacteria bacterium
CCACCAGCGTTTTGCCTTCGCCGGTTTTCATTTCGGCGACGTTGCCTTCGTGCAGCACCATACCGCCAATTAGCTGGACATCGAAATGCCGTTGGCCAAGCGCACGGGTCGCGCCCTCGCGGACCACCGCGAACGCGTCCGGCAACAGCGCGTCCAGCGACTCTTTCTTCAGCCGATTTTTAAGCACGTCGGTCTGCTCGCGCAACTGCTTGTCGGTCAGCTTTTTATACTTATCGCCGAGAGCGTTGACGCTTTTGACACGCTTGCGCAACCGCTTGACCGTCCTGGCCTGCGGATCACCCAAAATCTTCTTAAAGACAATATTCATACGTCGCTAGTGACATTCCCCTGTTTAAGCCGACAAAAGTATCTAAGCTATTATAGCTGTTTGTCGGGAGAAATGCGACCGCAATTTACATCAGCTATGATGCCGTGCGGCGGCGGAAGCGCCCAATCAAGTGGCGGTGCATTTTGCCGTTCTCGTGCTTATCTTTGTACTTTTTAATCTGGAGTTTGAGTTTGGCCTCAACGATATCGACAGCCGCGTACATGTTCATGGCCCGCTCTTTGGCCACCAGCGTTTGGTGCGGCAGGTACAGAATGGCTTCGCAGGAGCAGTGGTCGGTTTTCTTGGACTTGCTTTCGCGCAGAATGACTTCGCCGTGGGCGCTTTGGCGGTCATGCTTTGATAAATACTTGTCCAGGCCGCCGATTTTGCGGTTTACGTACTTGCGCAGAGCGTCGTCGAGGGTGGTATGCACGCCTTGGACTTCGAATTTTTGTAACATGTTGCCTCCTTAGATTTCGGTTTTGCCGCCCATGAAGGGCTGTAAAACTTTTGGAATATTGAGCTTGTCGCCGGCTTGGTGATTCTCAATCAGCGCGATGCAGATCCGGCTGAAGGCCGCCGCTGTGCCGTTCAAAGTATGTACGAATTCGGTCTTGCCTTCGGCGTTTTTGTAGCGGATGTTGAGCCGTCGGGCCTGGTAATCAGTCACGTTTGAGCAGCTCATTAACTCGCGGTAATTCTTGTCAGCTGGGCTCCAATACTCGATATCAAACTTTTTGTAAGCCGATTGGCCAAGGTCGCCTGCGGCGATTCGCACCAGGCGATACGGAATTTCCAGTGCCTGGCAGAGTTCTTCTTCTAGCTCCACCAGCTTTTGGTGCCACTGCTCGCTGTCTTCCGGCTTACAGAAGACGTACATCTCCAGCTTGTTGAACTGGTGGACGCGGTACAGGCCCTTGCTGTGCTTGCCGTAGGCACCAGCTTCTTTGCGGTAAGCCGGGCTGAGGCCAACATATAACAGAGGTAGTTTGTCGGCTTCGAGGATTTCGTCGGCGTGATAGCCGGTGATCGGGATTTCAGCGGTCGCTATCAGGTGTAAATCTTCGCCTTCTATCTTATAAATCTGGTCTTCATCGCCTTTCGCGGAAAAACCGGTGCCGTCAATGGCCCGCTGGTTGACCAAATGCGGCACAGTAATTGGCGTGAAGCCGTATTTGGCCGCCAGCTGCAGGCCATACTGAAAAACGGCCAGCTCCAGGTTTACTAGATCGCCCTTCAGATAATAAAACTTGTTGCCGGCTACCTTAGCGCCACGCTCAAAATCAATCAAACCGCGCTGTTCTCCCCAAATTTGGTGGTCGATAACTTTATCTTGCCGTGGTTCGCCCCACGTCTTTTCCTCGCGGTTATTTTCCTCACCGCCCTCCGGCGTGTCATCCGGCGTGACGTTTGGTACATCTTTCAGAAGTGTCTGAAATTCTTTTTCAACAGAGCCAAGTTTGTGCTCCAGGTCGGCTAGCTTATCTTTCAATTCCCTGCCCGCTTGCATCTGTTCTTCGCTCGGTTTTTGGCCCTTAGCTTGGCCGCTCAAGTCGTTACGCTGGCGACGAAAATCCTCAACCTGTAGAAGTAATTCCCGGCGCTCTTTGTCAAAACCCAGCAATTGCTGAATGTCGACTTCGTACCCCTTTTGTTTGGATTTCTCGGCCACCAAGTCCGGATTGTCCCGGATGAACTGAATGTCTAGCATGATAGTAGTATAACTCACGTTGCGTCTTGCGCCAGGGGTGTGATATATTGCGGCCATAAGCAACAAAAACCAAAAACTATATGAATCCTGACTCCACTCCGCCCCAAGAACCAGCCCAACAGATTGTGCCTCAAGTCCCACCTCAGACAGCACCGACTACTCCAACTGCCCAAGTGGGCGCCCAAGCTACTTCCCAGCACGCAAGGAGTAAGATCATTGCTCTGTTCTTCGCAATATTCTTGGGCCAGTTCGCATGGATTTATACTTATAAAAAAGATAAGGGGAAATTTTGGGTAAGCGTGGTCGCACAGTTCGTTTTATTAATCGCGGCCGCCTTCTTAACGGGAGTAATTGTACTATGGGTTCTGTACTACATATGTACGTTGGGCATATACATCTGGGTGATCGTTGATACTGCCAGGAAACCCGACGCCTATTTTACCCAATACCCGAATTATCAAGCCGGTGTCCCCGGATCCGCGCCTGCCCCGCCAGCCCAGTCGGCAGTCTCTCAGACTTTAGATGATGACGCCTATCAAGCCCTTATGCCCACCAAAAACAAATTTGCTCTCAAAAGTTATTACTTTGGATGTATGGGCATATTCCCCCTGATCGGTTTACCCTTTAGCATTCTGGCGATTACGAATGGCCGTAAAGCCCTCAATCTGTACAAGACCAATCCTACTCCCGGAGCCAAGATTCACGCTAAGGTCGGCATTGGGTTTGCTATCGTTGAGCTCTTATTTTTAGCGCTGATTTTAATTGCGCTAGCTGACTTTATTCTTCGGTAACGCCAACACTAAAAAATGGTCTGATTACTTCTTCTTCAAGTGCTTAACGGTCAACTCGGTACGTTTTTTGGCGTATTCGCAGAAGTCGCAGGGGCCGCCCATGGCGGCGTCGCCGACCGGCGGCATGTCATCGTTTTCCATGCAGTTCTTCATATTTACTAGTGTTGGCTCAATCCACTTGTAGCTGCCGGTGTATGGGATAAGTTTGGTCTGGAATTGTAGGCTGTCCTCGAAACTCTCAACATCAATCCGGGCGTTCGTATAGACGAAGTAGCCGGTGTCGCTGACTTTGAAGCCATTTTGGCGTAGCAGCCATTGATAAACTTCCAGCTGGCGCTTGTAGCTGATCTGCCAATCGCTGTCGATGCTAACCTCTTTATTTTTCGATGTTGCTTTATAGTCGACCACGATTAACTCGCCGTCGTCATTCACCCAGACGTCATCAATCGCGCCAAAAACATGCAGATTAGTCGGCTCGTGAAGCGTCGTAACGCCGGTGAAATTGTAACGCCATTTGTCCAGGTCTTCGTGTTGGTATGGCACGGCTTTAATCTGGTTATCGGCCATAATCGGGTGCGGCGTACCAGCCTGGCGGTGCCGGTCGAACTCCTTTTTATACAGTTCATCGATAGTTTTGTTGATGTTGAACGGCGGACCGCTGGGCCGCTTAATTTTCAACCGCGTATCCAGCCAAAAACAGCGCGGGCACTGCATAAACAGCTCGATTTTGCTACGGCTGACTTTAAATGGGTCGCTCTGCCCCGGCTGGTAGGGCGCGTACCGCTTACTTGTATATGCCATGGCCCCTATTGTATAGCACCTGGGTTTGGCGGCCCTACAATTCTTCTAAAATTTTAATTAAATCTTCAGGTTGGCTGGCCAGCGCGGTCGGCTTCAGGGCTTCCAGGTCTGCCGAGCGCGCAAATCCCCAATTCACGGCGATAACGCGCAAACCGATTGACTGGGCGGCCTGCACATCGCGCAGTTCATCACCGATATATAGAGCGTTTCCTTTTTCGATTTTTTGATCTTTTAGTAACTTTCTGAGCGCCGGGGCTTTGCCGAACAGACCCACACCGCCATAAATTTCCAGAAAGTAGGTATGCAATTTGTAGTGATGCAAGAACGCGTGCACGTTGACCACCGTATTATGCGATAGGATAAACAATTCGTGGCCTTCGGCATGGAGCTTTTTAATCACGTCCGGCATGTCATCGAACGGCTCTATCTGTTCGATGGCACCGCGCATTTGCTGCCGGCCTTTAAAAAATAGCCTGAGCAGATGCCACCAAGACAGCCCGAACTGGCGGCCGATAGCGGCCATCGATTGGCCACGCAATTGCTGTTTCTGTTCGACGCTGAGCGGCGGCCGCCCGGCCGCTTCCGCCAGAAAGCCAGCAATATAGTCAAAACTATCGGCGATTGTACCGTCGAAATCAAAAATTATTGCGGCCATTGCCTACCAGTGTACCTTATCTCGAGTTAAACCGGTTCATATGGCACGTGGCACATGCCTTGGCCGGTGCGTTCGGTATACTTTTGGTGGTAATCTTCGGCTGGATAAAACTTCTCGGCTGGGGCTATTTGGGTGACAATCGGTTTGTCGATTTTTGGCGCCAGCTCTAGTTTAATTTGCTCCGCTATTTGGAGCTGGTCGTCATTGAAGTAAAAAATCGCCGAGCGGTAGCTATCGCCCACATCCGGACCCTGCCGGTTCAATTGCGTCGGGTCGTGCATCCGGAAGAATTGCCGCACTAGCGTTTCGTAGCTGACCTTGTCCGGATCAAACTCAATCAGCACGGCCTCGGCGTGGCCAGTGGTGTGCGTACAAACTTGCTCATACGACGGGTTTTCGGTGTGCCCGCCAGTGTAACCGACGGTGGTCTTAACCACGCCTGGCACCTGGTCAAAATAGTATTGCACGCCCCAGAAACACCCTGCTGCGAAGATAGCTTTTTGCATAAAATAAGTCCTTACAGCCCCGTCTTAATGATGGAGGCCACTGTTACTAATAATACGACCGTGCCGAGTGCGCGGCGAAAATAATTAACTCCTCGGAAGATTTCCAACAGCGCCCAAATTATCAGCGCGCCGGAGCCTATCCAGTGAATGACACTTGCCAGCTTGCCTTTACTGATAAAGAAACCGGCTAGAACAGCAACCAGCCAGACTGCCAGCCAGATGTTCGGCATCTGCCAGAGCACTACTTTGCCATCGTTGTCGCGCCAGATTCTGTTTGTTCGCATTAGGCTAAGTGTATGTGAAATTGCGTCTTGTGTACAACTTGTTGCAAAATCGAGCCAGTTTACATACATTTAAGAGTATAAACTTAGGAGTTATTTAAAATGAGCGCGCTACAGCCACTAGAAAAAAGCCTGGACGATCTATTCGTCAAACAGGCGCCGGAACTACCGCCAAACGGTAAAAAAGCACTGGTGCAATATCTGCCCTGGATCAGCCTAGCGATGGGCATAATCAGCCTATGGACAGTCTACGTGCTATGGCATTGGGCTCACTTGGCCAATAACCTAATCAACTATGCTAACACCATTAGCGCCGCTTACGGTGGGCCGACGATCGCCAACAAC
>CAYRVE010000041.1:0-5363 GCA_964427685.1 uncultured Candidatus Saccharibacteria bacterium
CCTCGTCCAGGCCATACTCCGCCACCTGGTCGATAATATCCATCTCTGCGCAATATTTTGGTGTCTCTTTGTCGGGCTTGTAGTTAACGCCACCAATGATAATTGGCGCCTTGGAGCCGTCAAATCTAGTAGCATAGGCGCTGGCACCAACATGAAAATTCCTGTAAGAAATCGCTTCGTTATGAGCGCCCCAGCGTGCCATCTTCACCATAGACGGTATTGCTGATACAAACTGGCTATACTCAGCGCCTTCCGGTAGCTCCTGTTCGGGATCGGGAATTGAGTCGCGGCCATTAGCCCCAGCTTGTTCATTAATCATATCTATATTATATCATTGTAAACGAAGTTATGCAACTTCTGGCGAACCTAATTTGCTACAATTAGGCGATGAATAAAACCTTGTACTTAATGCTTGGCTATCCAGGGGCCGGCAAGACTACGATCGCCAAGCTGATTAGCGAAAAAACTGGTGCGGTACATCTATGGGCAGACGACGAACGACACAAGATGTTCGGTCACCCAAGCCATAGCGAAGAAGAGAGTTTGGAATTGTATGACCGTTTGAACCAAGTTGTTGATAAGCTACTCGCTGAAGGTAAAAACGTCGTTTTTTACACTAACTTCAACCATTATCACGACCGGGAAATGCTGCGTGAGCTAGCCGCCAAACATGGAGCGAACACCAAACTGATCTGGCTAACTACACCAGCGCCGGTGGCCCGTGACCGGGCAGTCCACGCCAACATTGTCCGCAACGGCTATAAGTTTGTTATGACTGGAGAGGAGTTCGACGCCATCGCCCAGAAATTCGAACCGCCCCGAGAAGATGAAAAAGCCATTAAAATTGACGGAGTGCAATTTGACGCCGATGATGCTACGCGTTTAATCGCGTAGCACACTCAAAACAAGCGATAATGGTGCGTACATGACTAGGCCGATTACTGTCAGCAAAGCTATTACTAGCGCCCGTACATACATTTTATGCAGCCAATAGTCGCGCGGCCAACCTGCCATATAGCGAGCCGCGTAGATAATGTCCGTTCGGCCGCGTAAAAGAGAAGCGCCGACCTTTAGGTCGGGCAAAAAAACAATGCCTAATTTATGCTGCCGCAAGCAAAAAGACAGGTCTATGTCTTCGTCTATATCCGTACGTGTAGAACACACATCTCTAACTTGATGCCACGCGTCGCGCCTAATTGCCATGTTGGCTCCCCATAATACATATGTTCCAGTTAGCAGCCTTTGGAGTCTTTGGTATGCGGCAACCTGACAGGCGTCAGAAAATTTTCCGATAATCGTGTCGTAAAACCGGGGAGCGCCCGTAACGGCTGCATATGAACCATCGGCTTCACTCATTAAAGATTTCTGAATTCTCTCGATCCAATCTGGCGGCAGAACCGTGTCGGCGTCAATTCGAGCGATAATCTCACTGCGAGCAGTGTCAAAGCCGCGGTTGCGAGCAAAAACAATGCCCTGGCGGGACTCGGAAACTAATTTTACAAATTTATAACTGCTGGCAATCTGCTTAGAGCTATCCGTAGAATTGTTATCGACTACGATGACTTCATCCGGCATAACGGTCTGTGCCGCAATCGCGTCAAGGCAGGCGGGCAGGTAGTCCTCTTCGTTGTATACTGGGATGACGATACTTATTTTCATCAGACACCTAATTATATGGCAAAACGCTCACAATCATACACCGGCTGGCTGTCAAAAAGCTTAAACTCCATCGCTCATTGGTGCTGTAGCTTTTGGCATAAAAACTGGTGGAACAAGTTGATATCATCGGTGATGATCGTGGTTATTGTCCTGTTTGGCGCGATGTACGGTATTGCCGAGTGGTACATCAAAGCCCAAGCCAGCCAGCCGTTGCAACAGGGGGTGAGTTTTATCCCGGATTACGCCCAAAGCCTGGGCGTCGACCCCAAAGCCAACATGGACGCTTTATTAAATATTAATGTCCGCCAGTTCCGCCTGACCAGCTACTGGAGCGATATCGAGCAAAAACCGGGCCAGTATGACTTCAGCCAGCTAGATTGGGAATTCCAAAAAGCCGAGGCTAAGCACGCCAAGATTATCTTAACAGTCGGGCTGCGCCAGCCGCGCTGGCCGGAATGCCACGCGCCCGGTTGGGTTAATATCAACGCGCCGGACAGCCAATGGCAGCCTCAGCTGGAAACCTTCATGCAGGCCGTAATTAACAGATACAAAGATTCGCCCAGCCTGGCCAGCTACCAGCTGGAAAATGAATATTTTCTGAAAGGCTTTGGCATTTGCACCAACTTTGACCGTCAGCGGCTGATTAGCGAATACAACCTAATCAAAGCCACCGACCCTAGCCATCCGGTGATTGTCGGCCGCAGCAATAACGCCATCGGTCTGCCGGTGGGCCAACCGCAACCCGACGAATTCAGCATCTCGGTATATAAACGCGTCTGGGACGCCGCCCTAACGCACCGCTACGTGGAATATCCGTACCCGGCTTGGTATTACGGCTTCTTAGCTGGCTTGCAAAAAATCGTCACCCATAAAAATATGATGATTGGTGAACTGCAGGCCGAGGCTTGGCCGCCCCGTGGGCAAACCATCCAAGAGACTAGTCTAGCCGAACAGAATAAGTCACTCGATGCCCAACGGCTAAAAGACCGCTTCCAATATGGCCGCGCCACCGGTATGCGCCAGATCGACCTCTGGGGCGCCGAATACTGGTACTATCGTAAAGTTAACCTCCACGACCCCTCGCTCTGGAACGTCGCCCAGCAAGAATTCCAGCCCAAGCAGTAGCATATTAGCCGGATTTCGGGCATAATTACCCCTATGGCTAAGAAGAAGTCCAATCAAACCAAACAGATTAAGAACCGGCGAGCTAGGCATGATTATGAGCTCGGCGATTCTTTGGTGGTGGGTTTGGAGCTGAGCGGCGCGGAAACCAAGTCGCTACGCATGGGCCACGGCCAGCTGCGCGGCGCCTACGTGACCGTTAAAGCCGACGAGCTATATCTTATCAATGCTACAATTACCGGCTCCAGCGGCGTTCAGATTGGCGAGGACGACCAAACGCGGGCCCGCAAACTGCTGGCCAAGCGGCGCGAGATTGACGCCCTGATTAGCGCCAGACAACAGGGGCGGACGATTGTCCCGCTAGAAATCCTAACAGGCGGGCGTTATATAAAACTGCGTATCTCGGCGGGCAAGGGTAAAAAACTCTACGACAAGCGCCAAACACTCAAGCGGCGGGAGGATGACCGGCGGGCTCAGGCGGCGATGAAGCAGGGTCGTCAGTAGGCGGCTGAGCCATAGACATTAGCGGCAGATAGACTATGAAGGTCGAGCCTTGGCCGGCCTCGCTGTCAACCGTTATCTGGCCGCCATGTTCGGTGACAATCAGCTTGGTTAGGTAAAGCCCGACGCCGGCGCCCTCGTAATCATAAGTTAGCGTGCTGGTGCCACGGTGAAATTTAGTAAATAGTTTGGGAATTTCGTCCGGGGCGATGCCGGTACCGGTGTCGGCGACACTAAACACCAGCTTGTCATTCTCAATTTTACTACTGACGTGGACCGAGCCGCCTTCCTTGGTGAATTTGATGGCGTTATCGATGATATTGCCCAGTGCACTGCGCATATTGGCCTGGCTGAGGTTCAGTTTTACGCTGTCCGGCACGCTGTTAGTGAATTGCCAGCCCAGCTTTTTCTGATTGGCCAGCAACTCGAACTCAGATACCACTGAATTGATGAAAGCATTGGCATCGGTAGCGGTTTTTTCCATTTTTTCACCGCCGGCTTCCAGGCTCGAAATCGTTAGCAAATCCTCGGACAGCAGATGCAGGCGCGTAACACCGTCTTGGACGTTGGCGACAATCTTCTTTAACTCCTCAGCCGTCTTAGCGGTCTCAGCCAATTCTATGTAGCCGCGCATGATGGTCAGCGGCGTGCGCAAGTTATGCGAAGCAATCATCATAAATTCTGATTTAAGTTTGTCGACCTCTTGCAGTTTGCTAATGTCGGCTTTCAGGGCATTGGCCATTTTGTTAACGGCTTGGGCCAGTTTGCCAATTTCATCTTGATTATCGGCGTGGGAAACAATTTGCTGGTTATAATCACCGCCGCTAATAATATCGGCCGAGCGGCTAACTTCGCGCAGGGGCTTGATGAACAGGCTATTGAGGGCAAAGCTGGCGGCGGCAATACTGACCAGCAAGATAATTAAGCCGACATACAGCACCAGATGGATAGCATCCTGGACGCTTTTTTCAACCCGCTTGGTCGAAATCCCATAGACCACCGAGTAGCGGTGGGCGCCGGAATCCTCGAAGTAAGGCTGAATAACCTCTTCGACGTAGCCGGATTTGTTAGTTATGTAGCGCGGCGTGAAGCTACCGGCCAGGCTCGGGCTGATTGGCGGGTGGTTTTTGTCCTGACTGTCATACAGTTGCTGGCCATCGACTGATACCACCCGAACCGCCGTAACGTCCGGATCCAGCGCCAGGAATTTATTGACCTGCTGGGTGATACGGATACTGCCGGAGTCCTGGTAGAGCAGAAAAGTGTTGCCGATTGGCGTGGTGGCCAGCGAAGCGAAAGACTTGGTTTGCTGGTTCAGGTCGGATTGCAGCTGGCTGACGTTGCGCGTCACCGACAGATACATAATCAGCGCGAAAACCACGACCAGGAAAAGACTGACTGTCAGGATGACTTTCGTGCGTAATTTTAACCGCATAGCGGGTTGCGCCTACTTTTGGTGTACTTTGTAGAAATAGACTGATATTAGCGAGCTGGGCGAGTCTTGCTGGATAACATAAGGCTTGTCCATTAGCCAGAGGTTTTGCTCGGAGTACAGTGGTACGACTGGGATATCCTGGTTAACGATGGTGGCCGCGTTCTGTAAGAGTTTGAGACGCTTAGCAGGGTCAGTAGTCGTACTGGCCTGGGCCAGGATAGCGTTCAATTGCGGGTTGTTGTAGTTGCTCGCTGGCAGGGTGGTTTGGTAGATGTCTAAGCCATCGAGCGTATCGCTGGAGTAATCGACTTCATACATATCGGCCTGGCCGCTAGTGAAATAATCGATGAATTGGCTGAAGTCGTCATGCTCGTCAACTGTTACGTTAATACCGATTTGCTTGAGTTCGCTGACAACCTCGGCTGTCCGGCGTTTGTTTTCGGTCGAGGTAGCTGACACTGAAAGATTTAGGTTCAAGCCGTTCGGGTAGCCGGCCTGGGCTAGCAACTGTTTGGCTTTAGCGATATCTTGCTTATATGGAGCTATCGCCGGGTTGTAGCCAGGGATACTCGGCGGGATTAACTGACTCTCCGGAGTAATCTGTGTATCCGAGGCCTTGCCAATAGCTTTCGGGTTAACGGCGTAA
>CAYRVE010000042.1:0-5343 GCA_964427685.1 uncultured Candidatus Saccharibacteria bacterium
TAACCAGCACGGCGTACAGCGCTTGCGCGACATCATGCGACGCCAAGGCATTTTGCACGAACTAGTGCGCCAAGGCATTCAGGCCAACCAAACCATCCAAGTCGGCCCCAACGAAAACCACACCTTTAACTACTAACCTAATACATAACCTTTCGGTGATACACTGGTGAGTATATGGCAACCAGTTTTTTCTTTTATGATCTAGAAACGTCGGGGTTTAGCCCGCGCCAGGCGCGGATTATGCAATTTGCCGGCCAGCGCACCGACACGAATCTTAAGCCAATCGGCCAGCCGGTCAATCAGCTAATCAAGCTAACTCCGGACACTCTGCCCTCGCCGGATGCCATCCTGATAACCGGCATTACACCTCAGCAAACACTGGCTGATGGCATGACCGAAGCGGAATTCCTTAAATATTTTTATAAGGAGATTGTGCGGCCGGACACCATTTTTGTCGGCTTCAACAGCATCCGGTTTGACGATGAATTTATGCGCTTCCTGAATTACCGCAACTTTTACGACGCTTATGAGTGGCAATGGAAAGACGGCTGTTCGCGCTGGGATTTATTAGACTCGGTCCGGATGACACGGGCTCTCAGGCCAGATGGAATTAAGTGGCCGTTCGCGCCCGACGGCAAACCGGCCAATCGGCTGGGATATCTGACCAGCGTCAATAAGTTGGAGCACAGTGATGCCCACGACGCCTTAAGCGATGTGTTGGCGACCATAGAAGTTGCTCGTTTAATGCGGGACAAGCAGCCAGATCTTTTTAAGTGGCTGGTTGATAATCGAACTAAAAAAGCCGTGGCCCAGCTGGTGGAGGCTGGCCAGCCTTTCGTGTATACCTCCGGTAAATATTCGAGTCAATACCTGCATACCACGGCGGCCGTCCTGCTGGCTAAGCACCCGCAGCGAGACGCCCTAGTCTATGATCTGCGCTTCGACCCGACACCCTTCATTAACATGAGTGTTGATGAGCTCATTGAAGCGTGGAGGTTTACCAAAGACCCCGAAGCCGTTCAACTACCCGTCAAGACGCTGAAGTATAATCGTTGCCCGGCTATCGCGCCGCTGGGTGTTATAAAAGACGCAGCTGCGCAAAAGCGCTTGGACCTGGACTTAAAAACAATCACCAAACATCTTGGTACGCTTAAAGAAAACCACGCCGAATTTACCAAAAAAATATTGCAGGCCGTGGACCAGCTGGATAAAGAGCGCGAGCAAACGCAGGCCACCCTCGTTGATAATGAACTGACTGTAGATGAACGGCTATATGACGGTTTCATAAGCGACACTGATAAATCAACTATGCGAGCCGTTCGGGCCGCCGCGCCGGATAAACTGGCCAGCATTGCGGGCGCGTTTCATGACAACCGCCTAAAAAACTTATTGCCGTTGTACAAAGCCCGCAATTACCCAAAAGATCTTAGCCAAGAAGAGCAGGCGGCCTGGAATCAATTTTGCGCTAAGAAATTACTAAGCGGCGCGGATAATAGTCAACTTGCTAAGTATCTCGATCGTTTACAAGAATTAACAGATGAAAAACCAAGTGGTCAGCAAAAATACTTATTAGAAGAGCTGAAACTCTACGGCGAGTCTATAGTCCCCGAAGATGCAGGCGATTAGCTGGCAGCGGTTTGCGCGGCATGCCTTCGATGTCTTCGTCAAACTGGTGCCACCAATCCGAAACGTACTTAATAAGATGTTGTTTGTAGCGCTTGTAGACAATAGCCAATGCCAGCATTAGGACAATCGATGCCCAAAAATTGATTTGGATGTTGGTCCCCGGAATTATTCCGAGAACGAGAAAACTATACATTACGCCTCCCTGTTTGGAACTGCTTCAGTCTAGTTTTGGGCCGAAGTAGAAATTAAGCTTTGATTTGGATTATACACTCAATTGTATGCATGTCAAGTATATTATCTTACAGCTTATGCTTGGGTAACAGGTTGTTATTGGGGCATTGAGCCAGCTAAGGGGTCGATTTTTTCTTGATTCCCCTGTATAATGGGTCGACTTGCAAGGTATTTATAAGGGAGGAATGATTGGCTGACGAGATTGTCGTAAAGGGCGCGCGCGAACATAATCTACGCAACATTGACGTTAAGATTCCGCGCAACAAGCTGGTGGTTATTACCGGACTGAGTGGTTCGGGCAAATCGTCGCTGGCTTTTGACACGATCTACGCCGAAGGTCAGCGCCGCTACGTGGAGTCTTTGAGTTCTTACGCCCGGCAGTTCCTGGGGTTAATGGAAAAACCTGATGTTGACCAGATTGACGGCTTGAGTCCGGCTATTTCAATTGATCAGAAGTCCACTTCGCGCAACCCGCGCTCTACGGTGGCCACGGTGACGGAAATTTATGATTATTTACGCTTGCTGTTCGCTCGCATCGGCGTGCCCCACTGTCCGGTGGACGGCCAACCGGTAGTGCGGCAGACTTCCACGGGCATTGTCGATCAAATTGTTGCCACTACCGCCGACAAGCGCCTGATGGTCCTGGCGCCGGTGGTTATTGATAAAAAAGGCGCTTTCGAGCACATCCCAGAGCAGTACCAGCGGGCTGGATTTGCCCGGGCGCGAGTGGACGGCGTGGTTTACGCCCTGGACGAGTTCCCGACACTCGATAAAGCCTATCGGCACCGTATAGAAATCGTTATCGATCGGCTAGTGAACGACAAAGACAGCCGTAGCCGGTTGGTGCAATCGGTGGAACAGGCTCTAGACGTTGCTGAAGGCAAAGTAGTAATCCTGGACGCTGACAATGACGCGACCTGGTCGTATAGCTTGATGTACGCCTGCCCCAAGCACCCCGAAATCACTATTCCCGAGCTGGAACCGCGGACGTTTAGCTTTAACAGCCCGCATGGCGCTTGTCCGGTCTGTACGGGCCTAGGATCGCGGCTGGAGGTTGACCCGGACTTGGTTATCCCCAACGGCAAGCTGACTATCGCCGAAGGTGCCATACGGCCGTATAACCGCATCAACGTCGACAATTGGTATATGAAGAAACTACAGGCTGTCGCTGACCACTACAAGTTCTCTCTGCACGTGCCGACCGGACAGCTTGCTAAAGACCAGCTGGAAAGAATTATGTATGGCACTGGCAAGGAGACTTACAAGGTGTCGCTTGGCATGGGGCGGTCGTTCGAGACAACATATGAGGGCGTGGTACCTAACCTGGAGCGTCGGCACAAAGAAACCGACAGCGATTTTATTCGACGTGATATAGAGCGTTTTATGCAAGAAAAACCCTGCCACGCCTGCAAAGGCTTGCGGTTGAAGCCTGAGGTGCTGGCAATTACCGTTCAGGGTAAATCGATCATGGATCTCTGTACGCTATCAATCGATGACGCGCTGGCCTGGTTCAAGGAATTAAAACTTAATGACAAGGAAACCAAGATTGCCGATATGATTCTGCGCGAAATCGGCGCCCGCCTACAATTTTTACAAGATGTCGGCCTGAATTACCTGAATTTGTTACGAAGTGCCAATACGTTGAGCGGCGGCGAAGCCCAGCGCATCCGTCTGGCTACACAAATAGGTTCAGGCTTAACGGGCGTGCTGTATGTACTGGATGAACCAAGCATTGGCCTGCATCAGCGCGACAATGCCCGGCTGATCCGAACCTTAAAACACCTTCGTGACCTGGGCAATACGGTAATTGTCGTCGAGCATGATGAGGAAACTATCCGCACCGCCGACTACGTGCTGGATATTGGCCATGGCGCCGGTATTCACGGCGGCAAAGTGGTGGCCGCCGGCGCGCCGTCTAAGCTCGGACAGTCAAAACAGAGCGTGACGGCCGAGTATTTGTCTGGCAAAAAGTCGATTGCCACGCCTAAAAAGCGACGACCCGGCAACGATAAAACGCTAGTCATCAAAGGCGCCCGCGAAAATAATATACAGAATATTACTGTTGAGATTCCGCTGGGTAAACTAGTCGTAGTTAGCGGCGTAAGCGGCTCTGGCAAGTCCAGCCTAGTTAACGATATTTTGGCCAAAGAGTTGTTAGCTCGCTTGCACCGCGCTAGCACCGTGCCTGGCCGTCATGACGACATAGAAGGTATTAAACAGCTCGACAAAGCAATTATTATCGACCAGTCACCAATTGGCCGCACGCCGCGCTCCAACCCGGCAACTTACACCGGCCTGTTCACGCCCATCCGCGAACTATTCGCTGGCATGCCGGAAGCCAAACTCCGGGGCTACGGTCCGGGCCGTTTTAGCTTCAACGTTAAGGGTGGCCGTTGTGAAAACTGTGCCGGCGATGGCATTATCAAAATCGAGATGCACTTCCTGCCAGACGTCTATGTGCCCTGCGAGGTTTGCCACGGCAAGCGCTATAACCGCGAAGCCCTGGAAATTCATTATAAGGGCAAGACCATTGCTGACGTGCTGGATATGACCTGCGAACAGGCGCTAGAATTCTTCGTCAATATTCCAGCTATTGCCCGCAAACTGCAAACCCTGGTTGATGTCGGCTTGGGCTATATTCACCTGGGGCAGTCAGCTACTACCCTCAGCGGTGGCGAGGCTCAGCGCATTAAGCTCAGTGCTGAGCTGTCGCGGCGACCGACTGGACGGACGCTGTACATACTAGACGAGCCAACTACTGGTCTGCACATAGCCGACGTTGCTAAGTTGCTGCACGTATTACACGCTTTAGTTGACGCTGGCAACAGCATGATAGTCATTGAACACAATCTGGACGTTATCAAGAATGCCGACTGGTTAATCGACATGGGCCCAGAGGGCGGCGACGCCGGCGGCCAGATTATTGCCCAGGGTACACCTGAGAAGGTTGCCAAAACCGCCAAGAGCTACACTGGCCAATATCTGACAAAAATGTTATAATCATACTCCTTATGCAAAGATCAGAGGTAATTCGGCCGGAAACGGTTCAGCCCATTCCTAGCAGGCGTCTAGATAAACAAATTCGCCAAGCAGTGCTTCAATACAACTGGGATGGTTACGGCATTGGTGATTTATATGATCCGGATAAAAAGGAAGCTGTCTCGACCAGCCATGTTTCTGATGACCCACTTTTACGAATTGTTCTTCTCTGTCGGGCTCGCTCACCGGAATGGACTAAAGTTCTCAAAAAAGCCCTGACTCATGCTGATCTACAACATTATCACGAGCGCCGTCCACGTCATATTGTCGCCGACACTCTTGACGCTGAACAAACCAGACAAGGACTTTATCAGGAGATGGCTTCACGCCTAATTAACCCCGTTAACATGCAGCCAGTTGATATTATCGGGATGAGTAACCGTTTACTTGCCAGAGAAGTAGCTGACGGCGCAATCCAGCTAGACTATATCGAAGTTACGATGACCG
>CAYRVE010000043.1:0-5248 GCA_964427685.1 uncultured Candidatus Saccharibacteria bacterium
GCGGGCTCGACCGGATTTGAACCGGCGATCTCCTCCGTGACAGGGAGGCGTGATAGACCCCTTCACTACGAGCCCGCGACGTCAATTTAGTTAAACGACAGGGGTAATCATAGCAATTTTAACTTCTATATGCAAGCCGCCAGCTCAGGCGGGCTGATATAATACTTACTGATCTCGCCACCTTAGCTCAGTTGGTAGAGCGGCACATTCGTAACGTGCAGGTCAGCAGTTCGATCCTGCTAGGTGGCTCCAGCAAATTCCAGGCGAGATTAGTACAATGGTAGTACATCTGCTTCCCAAGCAGGAGACGCGGGTTCGATTCCCGCATTTCGCACCATAAAAGTGATACAATAATTAATAATCTATGGCGCCAACTAAAAAGTATTTTCATGATCATTTAGTGTTGTTGTTGCTCAGCGTTAACGCCTTCTTGGCAATTGCGGGCAGCATCTTCATTTTAGTCCGCCTGAATGCCAGCCATGGCACCAGCTATATTGTTCAGTATCGGCCCAGCTTGGGGGCTGACGCCTTCCAGACCGGCAACGTGCTGGATCTGGTAAGTTTCATCGGCTTCGCGGCGGTTGTGCTAGCCATTCATGGCATTCTCAGCTACCGGGCTTATCCTATTCATCGTCAGCTAGCACTTACCATCCTGAGCCTCGGTATCTTATTGCTTGCTCTAGTAGTTATTGTCGGTAACTCCTTGCTGACCCTGCGCTAGCTATGACAGACCTGGAAATCCCCTATGAAAAAGACCGCCACGGCCACTATCGCTTCTTTGAGATTTTGCCGGGCGTGCTCAGCTATCTGTTATTGCTGACACCAATTGTACTTAGCATTGTTGATGTCACCCTGGCAGTTTTCTTCATAATCGCTTATCTGTTGATTTTCTTTGTGCGCTCACTGGCTTATTCCACGCGGGCCATCGCCGGCTTTTTGACTATGCGCCGTCACATGAAGCTGGATTGGGTCGGCATGGTGGCCGATGTTGAGGCTGGCCAGCCAACCAGCCAGAAAATTAAGCGGCCCAAGTGGCACTTGGCGGCCTTGCGGCGCTTACCGCGGCGCGCCTTGCCAGAGCTCAAGCCCAGCCAGCTGCTGCACGCCGTTATTATCGCCACAGTTAATGAGAGCCGGGAAGTTTTGGAGCCAACCATCCAGGCCGTGCTGGGTGCCGATTATGACAGTAAGAATATCATTTTGGTGGTGGCCTATGAAGCCCGCGCCGGCCAAGAGGCCGAAGCCCGCGTCCACGAACTGCTGGAACTTTATAAGGATAAATTTCACCACGCTATGGCCGTCAAACACCCCTCAAATATCCCCGGCGAAGTTATCGGCAAGGGCGGCAATGTTACCTACGCCGGCCGCCAGCTAGAGCATTACCTCAAACAAGAGAAAATTGATCCCGCTAAAGTGGTAGTCACCACGCTGGATGCCGATAATCGCCCCGATAAACGCTACTTCGCGGCTCTCAGCTATCTGTACTGTGTAGCGCCTGACCCGCTAAAAGCCTCTTACCAGCCGCTCCCAATGTTTACCAATAACATCTGGGACGCGCCTACCTTGATGCGGGTTATCGCCGTCGGCAACAACATCTTTTATCTGGTCGGCACCCAGCGGCCGCACCAGGCCCGCAACTTCTCGGCCCACGCCCAATCCATGCAGGCGCTTATCGAGATGGACTTTTGGAGCGTCCGCACAGTGGTAGAGGACGGCCACCATTTCTGGCGCAGCTATTTCCATTATGACGGCGATTATCGAGTCTATCCCCTAAGTGTCCCGATTTACCAGGACGCCGTACTGGCCGAGGGCTACCTGCGCACCATCAAAGCCCAGTTCTACCAGCTGCGCCGCTGGACCTACGGCGCCTCGGATATAGCTTATGTCGCCGACAAGGGCTTCTACCACAAAAACAAGGCCAACAAGTTTGATGTGCTGAGCAAGTTCCTGTATCTGTTGCAGAACCATGTTAACTGGGCAACTGGTGCCATTCTGGTGCTAGGCGCCTCGTTTATCCCGCCGCTACTGCATCCCCAAAGCCTGGCCGCCAACGAATTGCCGCTAATAGCCAGCCGTGTCCAGCGCCTGGGCATTGCCGGCTTGCTGGCCATGGTTTACGTTTCGCTGGTCACTTTGCCGCCGCGCCCGGCTCGCTACAAGCGCCACCGTTCGCTACTGATGCTGGTGCAATGGGCATTTCTACCTGTTACCGGCATTGCCTTCGGCTGTGTAGCGGCCTTTAACTCGCAAACCCGACTGATGTTCAAATGGTACCTCAGTCGCTTTGACGTCACCGAAAAGGCCACTGTCACTGCTGGCGGCCGCAAAGTCACCACCAAAGCCGACCCTAGCAATCAGCGGAGGGCTAAACGCTTCAGCCGTTTGCGTCGTGGAAAGCCGCGTAACTAACACTAGCTGCTTTATCAAACCTGTTAAGTGCCACTTGGGCGGCGTGGATAATCTCCTTGCTCTCAATCACACCCCCTGTTATATCGCCGGATAATCGTTTAATAACGGTATCAGCTAGTCCGCTGGCGTCAGCCAGGGCCGTGGGGCGGTGCTGGAGGCTCCTGTGAAGGCTTAGGAACAGTTTGTCGCGGGAAAAGGGCGTTAGCCTGCCCAAACCGCCTTTAACAGCCCAGGATGCGCCGTAAGCGGCCGTCTCCTCACTAGTAAAGATTGTCGAGCACTGCCGACACTTGCGCCGCCGCCAAACTTGATTGGCCCGTTTCTGGTGCCGGGAGTTAATAACCTGCGTGTCACCGCCACATTGTATACAAACCATGTCAACATATTGTCATAGCGCTGTTGAAAAAGCTAGTGGAAAACTTTCGTTAAAATAGGGGATAAAACTTAAAACCCGACTCATCGAAATGAGCCGGGTAGATTGTGCGACCTTACAAATGCCAGTTATTTGGCAGTCGTGGCAAAGGCGCGTTGTCGGTGGATGCGATTGGTTGGTTTCGAAAAAACGAGTTCTTCGTAAAACAACTGGAACGCATCTAAAGGACTGCGTCGTTTAATACCAAAACTTCCTTGTTTAACTGGACAATGTTAGCAAGGATGCGCGATCCGGTCAAGCCCCCTAGGCGTACTATTTCATGTAGTAACAGGGGCGGGACGTTAAAACTTAATCAAAATTTGGTGGGCGATATAGGATTCGAACCTATCACCTCTACAACGTCAATGTAGCGCTCTAGCCAAATGAGCTAATCGCCCCAAATTGTCGGAATCGACAGAGGTAATCATAGCAACGCAGTCGTAAAAATGCAACAATTACCGAGGTTAACACCATCTATGGTATAAAACGGTCATGTTTTTCCCCACTCGAGGTGTGAGATTTACAGCATAAATAGGCTAGCCTTATAGTACTAGTCCTGCTAAGATTGTCTTCACAGGTGAAGTTTTGTCGAGACTGTTTTGCAGCTCTCCCAAAACGGGAATGAAGCGGTTGATAGCATTTGCGAGAGTTATCAACCGCTTTTTGTTTATCTGATGTTTCGGAAAATGATAAGATGAAGGCACGATGGTAGACAGAGACGACCAGTTAACACCGATGCGGCACAGCTTGGCGCATATTATGGCGGCAGCGGTGCAGCAGTTGTGGCCGGAGGCCAAGTTTGGCGTTGGGCCGGTGGTGGAGCACGGTTTTTATTATGATATTGATCTGGGCGAGACCAAGCTGTCGGAAGACGATTTTGGCAAGATAGAGGCCGAAATGGGCAAGATTATAGAGGCCAATCATCAGTTTGAGCGTTCTGAAATGCCGGTCGATGAAGCAATCAAGTGGGCCAAAGAATCAGGACAGCCTTATAAAGAAGAGTTATTAAATGACTTGAAACGGTCCGGCACTACGGTGGCCAAAGATTTAAGTGCTGACGAACTGGGGACGATTGCCGATGGCGGCGCTAAGGTCGACAACGTGTCCTTTTATAAGAACGATGACTTCATAGACCTGTGCCGGGGGCCGCATGTGGAATCAACAGGGAAGGTTGGCGCTTTCAAGCTGTTGCGGGTCAGCGGCGCTTATTGGCGCGGCAACGAGAAGAATCCGCAGATGCAGCGGATATATGGGTTGGCTTTCGCTAGCGATAAGGAGTTACGGCAGCATTTGGCCATGCTGGAAGAGGCCAAAAAGCGCGACCATCGAAAGCTGGGGCAAGAGCTCGACCTGTTTGTCTTTTCGGACATGGTGGGTTCCGGCCTGCCGCTGTTTACGCCGCGAGGCACCGTTCTGCGCGACCAGTTATTAGGCTTTTCAGAGGAGTTACAGCGCGCCAGCGGTTTCGAGAAGGTGTTTATCCCGCATATCACCAAGCAGATACTATATGAAAAGTCCGGCCACTGGGATAAATTCGGCGAGGAGCTGTTTTTGGTTAAGAGCCAAGAGAGTAACGACCAGTTTGTGCTGAAACCGATGAACTGCCCGCATCATACTCAGATTTACGCGTCGCGGCCGCGGAGTTACCGCGAACTGCCAATCCGCTATATGGAATCAACAGTGCAGTATCGTGACGAAAAGAAGGGCGAGTTGAACGGCCTATCAAGGGTGCGGGCGATTTCGATCGATGACGCGCACGTTTTTTGCACTCTGGAACAGATTGAGGCAGAATTTACCTCCATCATGAACATGATTAAAGATATGTACTCGGTGCTGGATATGGAGTTTAAGGCGCGGTTATCGTTTAGGGACGATTCGGATGCTTACCTGGGCGACCCGGCTGACTGGGAAAAAGCACAGGCGATTATCGAAGAGGTGGCCAAGAAGCTGGGGATTGATTACTTCGTGGAAACTGGCGAAGCGGCCTTTTATGGTCCAAAAATCGACATTATGGTGACTGACGCGCTGGGTCGAGAGTGGCAATGCGCCACCCAGCAGCTGGATTTCGTCCAGCCGGAGCGCTTCGGGCTATCTTATGTGGACGCCGATGGCACGGAAAAGCGCCCGGTGATGATCCACAAGGCATTGCTGGGTTCGTTTGAGCGATTTTTGGCAGTTTATATCGAGCATACGGCCGGGCGGTTCCCGGTCTGGCTGGCTCCAGAACAGATACGGGTAATTACAGTTAATCAAGAAAAGGCGACAGTTGATTTTGCCGATGGGGTGGCGGAGCAGGCCAAGAAGCTGGGATTGCGCTTAGGCGTTGATAATTCTAATGAGTCGGTTGGCAAGAAGATTCGCTCGGCCGAAGTGGCCAAAGTGCCGTACACGGTGGTGATTGGCGAGAAAGAGATAGCCAGCGGCGAG
>CAYRVE010000044.1:0-5124 GCA_964427685.1 uncultured Candidatus Saccharibacteria bacterium
GGGCTTGGTTACAGCGGAATCGTCGACTTGCTGGTTGGCAGCCTAAGCACTAAGCAAAAAGCCCAAGCCCGCGAGGTAATTGCTAGCGGAAAAGCGCAGTTTATAGTTGGCACGCAAGCGCTGATTCAGGAAAAAGTTGATATGCATAAGCTGGCCTTGATTATCGTTGACGAACAGCACCGTTTTGGCGTTGACCAGCGCAAGACGCTGATGGCCAAAGCCGGCCATATGCCGCATGTGCTCAGCCTGACTGCGACCCCTATACCACGTTCGCTGGCTCTAACACTTTACGGCGAATTAGATATCTCGATACTGGCCGACAAGCCGCATGGCCGCCAGCCAATTGTCACCGAACTGGTATCGCCGAATTCACGAGCCCAATTATATAAAAAAATGGACAAGCAGTTAGATGCCGGCCGCCAAATATTCGTAGTATGCCCGATAATTACTGATTCTGATACGCTCGATGTCCAATCGGTAGAACAAGTTTATGAGCGGCTGAGCAAAAAAGAGTTCAAACACCGCCGAGTCGGCTTACTCCATGGCCAACAAAAACCGGCTGACAAGCAGGCAACGATGCAACGGTTTGTTGATGGTGAACTGGACATTCTGGTATCGACGACGGTGATTGAAGTCGGCGTTGATGTGCCTAACGCCACGGTTATGCTGATAGAGAGTCCGGAACGTTTTGGCCTGGCCCAGCTTCATCAGCTAAGGGGACGTGTGGGGCGCAGCCAGCACCAGGCCTTTTGCTACCTGGTTTTATGTGATTCTAAAGCACCTAGTCGCCGGCTTAGAGCGCTGACTAGTTCTAGCGATGGCTTCAAGCTGGCTGAGCTCGACCTGGAACTGCGCGGCCCGGGCGCCATTTACGGCACCGCCCAGCACGGCGCCTTGGATCTAAGGATTGCCCGCCTAAGCGACACCCGGCTAATAGCCGAAGCCCGCGGTGCCGCCCAAGCCTGTCTGGGTCGCGGCGAAAACCTGCTAAAATATAAAGAGTTAATGAAACACGTCACACGGTTAAGGGCCGTGACTAATCTTAATTAACCTATGTACTCTGGTTCTACTTTTACCTCGTTTTCAGGGCGGCTGATTGGCGCCCACCAAAAAATTGACCGCCTAGCCAGGCGCAATTTAGAGCGTTTGGTACCGCACAGCCCGTTCCCCGATACGCGCTCGATCTTGCATTTTGAAGGCCGCCAGGGTCCGGATGCCATCAAACGCAAAAGTCCGGCCAAGGACGAACCCTGGCATTACTTACAGCCATTCGATCTGGATGATAACCAGCTTATCGAGCTCATTGAACGGCACTATAAAAAGTTGGTAGCCGCGCTTAAGGCCAAGGATCAGGTCCGGGCGTCTTTTGAGGCGGCCTGGCTGGCCCACGCCGTGGTCGACGGCTTAACACCGGCCCACCATTATCCTTATGAAGAGAAGCTGAGCGAGCTGCGCAGCGGCAGGGGCATCGAGGACCGCACTACTATCGGTAAAAAACTGATTATGCCGGGACATACGGCTGGCCACCAGATTAGCAATAATTGGAAGATGTGGGGACCTAAAGGACTGTTTACTACCCATGTGGCTTTCGAAATGGGAATTGCCTATTTGATCGCGCCCATTAAAAGCAAGCGCTTTCGCCTTACGGCTGACAAAATAAACCAGTTCCAGGCCCAGTCTCTGCCGGAATGGTTCCGTAGCACGGCTCAAGAGGTCGCCCGTTTGGAGCTGTACGAAGCCTTTTATAAATCCGGGTGGACTATTGGCCTGGCGCGCCGTGTTCGCAGCCAGTTGACACCTGTCTTGGTCCAGGCGGTGGAATTGGTATGGTACGGAGCGCTGCTGGAAGCCGATCCGCAGCACGCGGCCTAGGGATTGTATGAGAATAATATCCGGCAAACTAGGCGGACGGACATTCCAGGCTCCTCGTGGGCACCGCACGCACCCCATGAGCGATAAGCTTCGTGGCGCGTTATTTAACACCCTAGGCGATATTAGCGGCTTGACTATCTTGGATGCTTTCGCCGGCAGCGGCGCGCTCAGCTTGGAGGCGGTCAGCCGCGATGCCGGCTCGGTGTTGGCGATTGACCCGGACCGGTCGGCCCAACAAGCTGTCGAGGCCAATATTCAATCATTAGGCCTACAGAAAACTATCAAATTGGTGCGGGCTACGGCTAACGCCTGGCTATCAACAACTGATCAGAAATTCGATATTGTGTTGTGCGATCCACCATACGATGACGTCAACACTGCGCTTTTAGGGCATCTGGCCGACCGTGCCAAACCGGGTGGCGTGGTAGTCTTCTCTCTGCCGCCAAACAACACGTTTAGCTTAACCGAGTCGTATAAACTGCTCCACAAAAAAGACTATGGCGACGCCCAACTGAGCTTCTATAGGCAACTCGCCTAAGCGACCGAGGCAGGAGCAGCCGGCGTGGCTACGGGCTGCTTGGCAACTGGTTTCAGGGTCTTGAGCTGCTCATAACGTATGGCAGGCGCGCAGAAGTAAGCAATCTGCAAAGCAAAAGTAATCAGCCCGCCGATAACCGGTATGACATTGGGTAGTGATATCAGTATATCGACGCCGATTACTCCAAAGACCGCGCCCGAACGTCCCTTAGACAATTCGTTGCTGGCGTGCATGCTGTCACCAATGCCCAAGTCCTGGTCAATCAAGGTGTACTGTGACAGGAAGTAGCGCCGTATAAAGATGATTCCCGGGACAATTAGCAACAACAGGCCGACAAATATAACAAGACCAACTACAATCGACAGCGCGATATATCTAGCCCAGAACTTTTTACTACAAGCAAAAGCGCCCTCGTAAGTAACTTTCTCCATGCGGCCGCTTTTTAACTGGGTATAAACTAGTGCCGGGCCCACCAAACCTGAATAAATCAGCCCGCCGACAACAAACAATACGATCAAGCCAACAACCCGCGCATCGGAAGGAATCAGCAGCGATATCAGCAGGCCGGTTAGGACTAATGCCAGGGTCGGTACTAGAAATATCATAATAATTTCTACGATATTTAGTTTTAAACCTTCCCAGCTAGGCTTAAACAGCGAGAATGCCGACGGTACCTCTGGCGACCCGCTGGCCGCTGTTGGCGGAACAGACGGAGCGGCTGAGGCCCCTGGAGTTGCGTTGGTATTGGGTGCGGGAGCTGTAGCCTCTGCCATGCTAGGAACCTCATATATTACGTTAGTGCTTACTATCGCTGAGGGCTCTATAAATGTCAAGTTTTTCAGTTTTTCTTCAGGCGCGTTGTTTAACATAACAACTTTAGGCCAGTAACATTAAGACCCAGCACAAAACATCGATGGAGTTTAGGCGTGAAATTCCGTACAATAGCTAGCGACGTACTTTTGCCGCGGGGATGTGGTGGAATTGGTAGACACGCTAGTTTTAGGAACTAGTGCCGCAAGGCGTGAAGGTTCAAGTCCTTTCATCCCCACCAAAACTTATGAAACAACATCACGTTATCTACGTGCCCGGTATTTTGGACGATAAACTATGGGTGCAAAGCTCATTGATACGTTTCTGGCGGCTTTATGGGGTTCACGGACACTGTCACGAGATTCCTTGGGCTGGCGAGGAGGGCTGGGAGCCGAAGTTCCAGCGCTTACTGGATGAAATCGATGGTTATGCCGATCACGGCCACCGTGTGTCTCTGGTCGGTGCCAGCGCCGGTGCTAGCGCTGTTTTGAACGCCTACACCGAGCGAGCGGATAAGATTCATAGCCTTGCTTACATCTGTGCCAAAATCAACGCGCCTGAGACGGTCAGTCAGAAAACTTATGCCGAAAACCCGGCTTTTAAGGCATCGTTAGAGGTATTACAGGACAATCTGAAAAAGCTGACTGCGACCGATAAAGCCAAGATACATTCCTTTTATTCGCCTGACGATGGCACTGTCCCGTATGCGGCAACTGTTATCAAAGGCGTCGACGAGTCTCGGTTGCCAGCATTGAAGCATGGCCGTGCCATTCTCTATAGTCTGAGCTTTGGCGCACCCAAACTGATGCGATTTCTTAAATAATTTAATAAACTTGTTGAATTCTTTTGCGCGACGTAAAAGTGTCGGCATATACTATAAACATGATTGCCAGCCCGCCAGCCACTAAGCAAGACGTCGAAGAAATCGTCGGCCGCGTAGTCGGTGAGATTGTCGGTGACGCGTTACAGCTGATTGCTAATCAGTTCAAGGCGGTAGACAAACGGTTTGAGTCAATGGACAAACGGTTTGATGCGATGGATCAGCGCTTCGACGATATGGACAAGCGTTTTGACCGTGTCGAGGATAAACTAGACGCAAATATTGCTGTTGTTGACCACCACACAATCGATATACGCGAGTTGCAGCGCAAAAATGCCTAATCTGGCTAAATCCTTGTGCAAGCAGTATAATAATATGACTATGTCTTTCACGTATACTCACCAACATCATCTGCATATTCTGCCGGAGCGACTCGGTTAGTTCTCTTTTACTTTGAAACATTACGCCGGGCTCGTCCCGGCGTTTTGATTTCAGGTAATTCTTAAAGAACGTAGAAGGAGAAAATATGTTACCAAAACGAGTTATACCATGTCTGGATGTACTAGATGGCCGGGTCGTGAAAGGTACCGAATTCATCGATATTCAGGATGTTGGCGATCCGGTCGAGCTGGCCAAGCGGTATGAGTCGGAAGGGGCGGACGAACTGGTATTTCTAGATATCACTGCCACGGCTGAAAACAGATCCACAATGGTGGAAATCGCCCAAAAGACAGCGGCTAACGTTTTCATACCGTTCACCGTAGGCGGTGGCATACGTAGCGAAGCCGACGCCCAAGCGTTGCTTGATGCTGGAGCCGATAAGGTGGCCGTAAACTCCGCCGCCCTAGCGTCCCCATCCTTGATAGATGGCTTGGTGAACCGTTTTGGCCGGCAATGCGTGGTGCTGTCAATTGACGCCAAAAGTGACCAGCAAGCCGGCTGGGAAGCCTATTCAGCCGGTGGGCGTGTTGCTACTGGGCGCTACGTTGTTGCCTGGGCGCAGGAAGCCGTCCACCGTGGAGCCGGTGAAGTACTGTTGACCAGCATTGACCGGGACGGTACTAAGAAATGCTATGATCTTGCG
>CAYRVE010000045.1:0-5116 GCA_964427685.1 uncultured Candidatus Saccharibacteria bacterium
TCCCATTTACTGGGGTGGTCAGGGTGGCCGTGGTCTTGAATCTCCAGGTAGTAGCGATTGCCAAAGGCCTTTTTGTACCAGGCGGCGATTTCTTTGGCGGCGGCGTATTGTCCCTGACGCAACTGGTCGCCGATTTCGCTGCTGGCACAGCCGCTTAGGCAAATCAAACCTTCATTGTGCTTGGCCAACAAGTCGCGGTCGATACGCGGTCGATAGTAAAAGCCCTCCAGGTTAGCGATGGTGCTAAGCGCCATCAAATTTTGGTAGCCAACGTTGTTCATAGCCAGCAATATTAAGTTATAATTATTTTTGTCTTTGGCTGGTTCTCGGTCTCGTAGGCCACGAGCCGCCACGTAGGCCTCCATACCTATAATCGGCTTGATGTCTTTTGATTTAGCGGTTTTATAAAATTCAATGCTGCCGCTGAGTGTGCCGTGGTCTGTCACCGCGACAGCAGACATGCCTTGTTTTTTTATGTAATTAACCAGCGCCGGTACCTTAGTCAAACCATCCAGCAAGCTGTACTGGGTATGATTGTGGAGATGAACATAATCCGCCGGTTTAAGCGTCTGTTTGTTTGCGACCAAAATACCCCTCAAGAAAAGTTAAATTATACTAAAATTATACCACCCTCAGGCTGGCGGCGTTACTTCTTAAGGTATTTTTTGAGATGTTCTACGGATTTGCCGGCTTCTTTGACGGCACGCTGTAAGTCTTTGTCTTCGGCTTCGCCCTCGTGGACGGCGCTTAGTACTTCGCGGACTTTTTCTTTGCTATCTTTGGCTTTGTCGACCAGTTCGTTAAGCTCTTGCTGGGCTTTAGTACCGAATTTGCTTTTTTGGTCCTTAGCCTGAGCGATGGCTTTGTCGAGTTCAGTGTGCAATTTCTTTAATTGCTTTTCGGCGTCGGCCGCGGTCTTGCCGGCGGTATCTTTAACGTCTTGGCGCGTATCTCTGCCGCTTTTGGGTGCGGTCAATATGCCAGCTAGGTAGCCTACAAACGCGGCTATAGCGCTACCGATAGCAATTTTCTTGGCGGTATCATTTTGTTTTCGGCCCATTATTTCTTCCCCTGCATAGTTTTCATAATATTACGTATTAACTTAAAGAAAGCCAAACGACCTGAGGTGTCGCGCAAGACTTCGGCAGCTGATTCTACGGATTCCACGGCTTCTTCGGCTCTTCCAACGATTTGCCGCAAACTACCAATCAGTTTCAAGACGACAACCATCACGGCAATACAGAGCATGAAAAATACACTGAGCAGGACACAGAGAATGATAACAAGGACTTGGTCGGCTGTAGTCATGTCTCTAGTATATAACTACTGGGGATTATTGCAATTTTTTGCGTAGGTAATCACCTAGCTCGCTACCAATATCATCGCGCTGGAGAGCCAGCTCAAACACTGTCTTAAGGTAGTCCAGCGGTGTGCCGGTATCATAGCGCGTGCTATTTTTTATTTCACAGGCATACATCGGCTTGCCATCGGCCATCATCGGTTGCAATACATGATCAGACGCATAAAATTCCTGTCCGGGCTTGAGCCTTTTCTTCCCCGCCTCTATATACCCAAACGTGTCGGGAGTCAGCAGATAGCCAGTTACGCTGGCAAAGTTAGACGGCGCAGCCGCCCGGCCCGGTTTTTCTACGAAACGACTGGCTTGGAGCACATCGTCGCGAAGCTGTTTGCCATCCAGAATTCCATAACGGTCAAAGTCGGCGTCCTCACTAATGCGGATACACGGCAAGATACAGCCCTGCAGTTCATCGTACAGGTCTATCATTTGGCGGAAACAATTTGGCTCAGCAACGGTTACGTCGTCAGCGAAGGTAAAAATGAACGGCTCGTTGCCTATTAAGTGCGCGGCGTTCATAATCGGTGTGGCCGTACCGTACGGACCTTTTTGACGCACATAGGCGAAGTTAGCCATATCGGCAACATATTTAATCTCTTTTATGTAATGCTCTTTGCTGGTGCCGCCCGCTCGCAGGTTGTTCAACAAATCTTCATTTGGCGTATCAAAGTGGTCTTCTATGCTGCGCTTACTGTAACCGGTAACAATGATGATGTCGGTGATACCGGCTTCTACCAATTGCTCTACGATGTACTGAATAACCGGTTTGTCTACCAGCGGCAGCATCTCTTTAGGCATGGCTTTGGTCTGCGGCAAGAAACGCGTACCGAATCCGGCCGCCGCGATCACCGCTTTTCTAACTTTTTGCTGGCTCATGGCTCGATTGTAACATTTTTACAGGGATTGCACTTTTAAGATTTCAGTGCATAATACAAGCATGGCTTTGGATTTTGAGAAAGAGTTGGCTGGCATTGTAGCCATGATACCTCCGGAATATGAACTGGCGCCCGAAACCGTTCCTATTGCTTTACAGGCCTACGAAGACGTGGATGCCCGCTATGGCGCCGACTCCGCACACCCGCTACCCTTTCACAACGCGCCTCATTCGGTCGGCATGACTCGCCGGGCTGTACGTATGGCCAAAATTCTTATGCCATATATACGCCCACAGTACCGAGATGGATTTTATGATTTAACACTTGTCGGGCCAGCGGTCCACGACTACGACCAAGACTCTGGGCCAGGCCCAAATGAAGAAAATAGCATTGTGTATGGAGTTCAAAAGATAGAAGAGATGGACGGCGTGCTTAACACTACTAGCTTTAAAGAACGTCTCGCGCGTGGCGTGCGCGCGACAAAAGTAGAAATGCGCGACGATGGAGAGCTAGTCCAAACCAGTCTGCTAAGCGGATCGCATGATCCAATCAAATTCGACATGGGCTTCAGCGACATAAATGGTATCGCGATGGAAGGTAGCAAACGTATGTGGTGCGACGCTACCAATCTGTATTACGAAATATCGGATGAGCCCACTGTTGATGGTTTATACAATTTCTTGATTAATCAAGCAGGCTTTTTACGACAGCGCCTTAACGACGGCCGTGTAAAGGCTGATATTGCCTTCTATTTCGCCAATGACGTAGAAGCAGTGTACGGAGACATGCATAAAGCGTTCCACGCTAATATAATTTCCGCTTATAATTTAGCCGTCCTGCTCGGAGAACACCCTGAACTTAAGAGCGTTATCGGTGTTGTTGCCAAGGGCATAGATCACTCGCGGGTTGGCTCGATGGCGGGCAAACTGCTTACCCGGAAACTCGCCGCTGCCCAGTAAACCTATAGGCCAAGCTGTTTCTTTATAAGTTGCTGGGCGAGCGATGGATTGGCTTTGCCTTTGGATGCTTTCATAACCTGGCCGACCAGGAAACCGATGGCTTTCATCTCGCCATTCTTGACGTCTTCAGCGGCTTTGAGATTGTCGGTAATGACTTGTTCAACAATTTTGGCAATCTCGCCCTCATTTGAGACCTGGATGTAGCCGTTATCCTCAGCATATTTTTCAACACTTTGCGGCCAAGATGCCGCATCGGTGTCTGCTAGCTTGGTAAAGAGTGCTTTTGCATTGGTCGAGCTTAGTTTATTGGCTTTAATGAGGTCGCTTATCGTTATAAGTAAATTGAGATGATTAAGGTTAGGTTTTAGAGATTTTTCCCTGACTATAGGTATCAAAATATTTACATACCAATTAACCAGGAATCTTGCTTCCTCTGGATTATCTAATCTTTCTTCAATAAATTTTAGATAGCTTTCTCCGTCGCTTTCAACTTCAGCGTCAAGCAGAGTTTCAATCGCGGCATTATCGAGCTTCAGACTTTCCAGTCGTTTGCGCCATTCGTCAGGCATGACGGGCATTTCTTTTTTGATTTTGTCGATGTAGGATTGCTCGATGACGATTGGCGGGATGTCCGGTTCTGGCATGTAGCGGTAATCGTCGGCGTCTTCTTTGGTGCGTTGGCTGAAGGTTTTTTGCTTGCTGTCGTCCCAGCCGCGGGTTTCCTGGACGATTTTCTGGCCTTTTTCTAGGCGTTCGATTTGACGGTCAATTTCGTAATCGACGGCTTTCTCGACGGCCTTGAAGCTGTTTAAGTTTTTGGTTTCACTGCGCGTGCCAAGTTCGTTCGTTTGGCTGACGCTGACGTTAACGTCAAAACGCATGTTGCCGTAGAAAAGGTTGGCCTCGCTGACATCGGCGTAGCGCATACGCAGATAGAGCTCGCGGGCGTAGGCCTTGGCTTCGGCGGAGGTATGCATGTCCGGTTCGCTAACTATTTCTAGTAGTGGCGTGCCAGCGCGGTTCAGGTCGACCAGGCTGTAATCTTGGCCAGCGTGGTGGGTGCTTTTGCCAGCGTCTTCCTCTAAGTGAGCTCGGGTGACGCCAATAGTCTTTTCCTCGCCATCAACTTCGATATTGACCGCGCCTTTGGCGATAATTGGCTCATCGAACTGGCTGATCTGATAGCCTTTCGGCAAATCGGGATAAAAATAATGCTTGCGGTCGAACTTGCTGAAATGTTCCGGTTCGGCGCCTAGCGCGAAGGCGGCGCGGGTAGCTAAGTGGATAGCTTCCTCGTTCAGCACCGGCAGAGCACCAGGTAAACCAAAGTCGATGTGGCTGACCAGCGTGTTGGGCGGCGCTTCGCGGGCATCATTGCCGACGGCCGAAAACAGCTTAGTCTTTGTCTTGAGTTGGACATGACACTCAATGCCGATAGTAGCGCGGTATTTAGCACGGGTAGCGGCGTCAATCATTTTTCCAATGCCCCTAGGTCACGCAAGGCCTGACGGAAACCAGCCAGCGCTTCGATAATATCTTTCTTTTTCAAAGTCCGGACATCCTGTTCGGTAATCTTGCCGCGCAGTTTGTGACCGAACCAGACTTCTTCATTGGCCGTTAGGTCGTGCTGGGCCGAAACCAGCCGCTCGCCGGCGGTTTTACCCTTGTAGCGGCGGGCTTTAAGCGCCTCGCACAGCAGGTCGTCGGCGGCAATGATAGCCTGCGGCCATGTTTTGCGAGTGGCACAGTTTTTTTGCAAGTCCTGCCAGCGCTGTTCGAACTTCTTAGACTTGAGTTTACGCGGCCGGCGCCGTAATATCCTCATGCTAATACCTCTTCCGACTGTTTAGCCAGTGCCAGCAATTCACGGTCGGCTCGTTGCGGCGCCATTATCTGGAGGCCGACGGGTAGGCCATTATTTAACC
>CAYRVE010000046.1:0-3112 GCA_964427685.1 uncultured Candidatus Saccharibacteria bacterium
CGTCATCCGCGGACCACAGATCGTCGACGGCAGCGCCGACCCGAAGGTCGCCTCCGACACGATCTTCTGGGACGACATTTATGATCTGGCGGGCAATCTGATCAAGACCAACACCTTCCACAGTCACTACAACTCTTCGCTGCAGTACCCCGCCAGCGATTAGGCGCTTAGTTCGATTATTTGTCGATGCAAAATTTGGCAAACATAGCGTCGATTTTGGCTTGGCTGACATTCTCGCCGGCCAGCTCGTTGAGGGCGTCGATGGCGACGTCGATGTCGGCCACCACCACGTCGCGTGGTTGCTGATCGGTCAGTGAACGAATGGCCGAGGTTATGTTTTGCTGAGCGGCCGTCAGCAGAGCTAGGTGGCGCTGCGAGGAGATGAGAGCTGATTCGTTGCTGGCGCGCTGGCGGGCGACCTTAGCCAACTGTTCTTGCAGGCTCGACAAGCCACGGCCAGATTGAGCCGACAGCGCAATCGTGCGAAAAGGTCGCCATTGGAGCGCTCGCCAGCGCGTAAGATCAGCTTTGCTGGCCACGATTATAGTCTTCTCCGGGGTCATATCGGCCTCAAGCTGGTGTTGCTTGAGGAAGGATTTGGTGGCTGACAGCTTCCCAGGTGCGATCAAAAGCACAATAATATCGGTGGATTGAATGGCTTGCTTCGATCGCTCGATACCGAGCTGCTCGATGCTGTCGGGAGTAGTGTTCAGGCCGGCCGTATCGACGAAACGCATCGGAATCTCGTCGATCACCACCACTTCCTCGATGGTGTCGCGGGTGGTGCCCGGTTGGGCGGTCACAATGGAGCGCTCGTAGTGCAATAATTGGTTGAGCAGGGTTGATTTACCGGCATTGGGCAAGCCGACTAAGGCCACTCGGACCCCTTCGCGCAGGACGGCGCTTTGACGGACGCTGGTGGCCAGCCGATCGACTTGTCTGAGGACGGCAATGAGCTCGCGACGTAAGGCGACCGTCGGCTTCGGCGTGATGTCTTCGTCGCCAAAGTCGAGCCAAGCGGTCTCAGTGGCCGAGATGTCGATGAGCTTGGTGCGAATCTGGTCGATGGCGGCGCGTAGACCACCGGCCAATTGATCGCTGGCGGCCCTCGCCGCGCCGATCGAAGCGGCGTGGATCAAATCGTTGACCGCTTCGGCTTGAGTAAGATCGATTTTGCCGTTGAGATAGGCTCGCTTGGTGAATTCGCCCGGCTCGGCCAACCGCGCACCATGCACTAAGGCCTGCGTCACCACCCAGTCCAGCACAGCCGGGGCGCCGTGGGTCTGGATCTCGACCACATCCTCGCCGGTGTACGAGTGTGGCGCCGGCATCGAGACGAGTAGTGCTTGATCGACCTGCTGCGCACCTTCGTGAAGCCAGCCGAGATGTAGTTGGCGCGGCGTCAGCTTTGATTTTGCGTCTTGAGCCCGCCACAGTCGCTGCGCAATCGGCCATGCCTGCGGCCCACTCAACCGCACCACCCCAACGCCGCCAAACCCTACTGGTGTCGCAATCGCAACTATAGTCTCGTTTGTCATGATAATTCCCTTTTGTAGCCAGATCTTGGCCCTTAGCTGGCCCGGCGAATTACGACTCGTCGATCCGGCTCTTGGCCAGTGCTCTCGGTGACCAAGTCCGGCTCGTCCGACAAGATCGAGTGCACAAAACGTCGCTCGTAAGCATTCATTGGCGCCAAGGTAATCGGCTCGTCCGAGCTCTTGGCTTGCTCTTTGGCTTGCTCGACGGTGGTTTCAAGCTGCAACAAACGGGCTTTGCGATAACCAGCCACGTCGATAGTGGTAATCTCGGCGGTCGGTAGATCGCGCTTGACCATTTGGTAGATGATGTATTGGAGGGCGCGCAGATTGTCGCCACCGCGGCCGATCAGGATGGCTTGCTCGGCCGTCTCGACCTGAAGCGCCGGCTCACCGCCAATCTCCTCTTGCGAGATCTGCGCCGAAACCCCCATTGCGTCGAGCGTGCCCTGCAGATGCTGCTGGCTGAGCTCGAGCGAGTTCATGACCGCTTACCCTTCTTGGTCTTCTTGTTCTTGGATTTTTTGGGGTTGGGGTTTGAGTCGTTGGTTGAGGCCGTGAGCTCCTTGGCTGGCGCGGCCTTCTTCTTACCGGCCTTATTAGTGAGCTTGATCGTCTCCATCTTCTCGGTCTCACGATTGATAATCCACCACTGCTGGAAGATGGCCACCAGGGTGGTAGTGGTCCAATACAGCGCCAAGGCCGACGGCAGACGCAGGGCAATTATTAACGTCAGGAAAGGAAACAGCAGTGTCATCATATTGGTCATGCGAGCTTGCTGATCTTCCTTGTCGACCTCCTTTGGTATCAGCATCTTGGCTTGAATAAACTGCGTAATACCAGCCAGAACCGCCAGAATAAGGCTCGGTTTGGCCATGTTGATGACGCCAAACAGCTCCGGCTTGAAGTCCCCTGGGTGCGCGATCACCGTCTTCATATACGGCAGGTGGGCGATCGAGGTGTAGAGCTGGCTGATCATGTCGTTGACATTGCCGGTGGCGTGCTTGAAGACCAAGAACAGCGCGAATAGGAAAGGCAATTGGATCAAAAGCGGTAGGCAAGACGAGAATGGGTTGATCTCGCGCTCTTTGTAGAGCTCCATTAGCATCTGACTTTCCTTTTGTTTGTCGCCCTTGGTCTGGGCGCGGATTTTGGAGATTTCGGGTTGCAGTTCCTGCATCTTCTTCTGCGAGCGGAGTTGTTTGCCGACGATCGGCCACAAGATCAGGCGAATAATCACCGTGATGATGATCACTGCGATGCCAAAATCGTGGCCTGGAATGACAGCGTAAATCGCCATCAAGACATTCAGCAACGGGTAGACGAGGATTTGATCAAACCACATGGCTCACCTGGTGGTTGTGTTGCATATCGTGATAGCACGATAGGTCGATTTGTGGCTTAGTCAGTGGATTGCAGCGCACGATGCGCGCCACGGCTCGCCCGCCACCACGAAGTACACCGTACTCTTCGAGCGCAATAATGGCGTACTGACTGCAGGTTGGATAATGTCGGCAAAAACCCGCCGGATAGCGATAGCGTCGCGGACCGTGGTCGGGTGACAACGTCCGTTGGTA
>CAYRVE010000046.1:3122-5113 GCA_964427685.1 uncultured Candidatus Saccharibacteria bacterium
GGTAGAGTTTGATAGTGGCAATGAGGGATTTCTTCATAGGTGTAGGCTCTGGGTGACTGTCTTTATTATATCGCGTTGCAGGGCCTCGTGGGAGCTTGTTAGTGCATTTGGTCGCACGACGATGATCAAATCGACGCCGCTTGGTCCGTTTGGCGCGCTGAGTGGCAATTCAGTCCGGACGATCGCTAGAATGCGACGCTTGATACGATTGCGCGCCACGGCCCGCTTGGAGACCTTCTTCGACACCACCACGCCGTAGCGATTGGTGGCTTTGTGGTTGGCCCGAGCCCGAACCAGTACAAATTCGCCGTGGCGGGTTTTGCCACCTTGATAGGCGCGCGCAAAATCAGCCCGAGCTCGCAGCCGATTACCAGCCTTGAGCATCAAGCAGAAACGCGGGCGCGTCCCTTGGCTCGGCGGCGGCGCAAGACGGTGCGGCCAGCCTTGGTGCTCATTCGCGCCATGAAGCCATGATTCTTGGATCGTTTGTGTTTCTTGGGTTGGTAGGTTCGTTTCATACGTCCTCATATTTACTCACAAAACAGCCTCGCGGTCAAGATATACCCGACTTATACACAGTTCTTTGAAATTGCTTGCGCTTGTGGAAAAGTCTGCCGCCGTCTAGTATAATGATTATGATTTACAGGGGTGAGAAGTGCCAAATTCGACCAAGCAGGTCTGGGACGGAGTTCTCGGCGAGCTTGAGGTAACCCTCAGCAAAGCCAATTATAGAACTTGGCTCAAAAACACGAATCTCGTGTCTATTAACGATTCGGTAGCAATTATTTCGGTGCCAAATATCTTCGCTCGCGACTGGATTGAGCAAAAGTACCAGGATCAGATTTTTACGGCGTTGTCGAAGTTGATCGACGGCTTGGAGCGGGTCGAGTATCAGATCGGCAAGCCCGCCGAGGAAGAAGACAAATCGGCCGACGTGGTCGAAGAAGTGGTACTGAGCGCTAGCCGATCGAAAGCTGCGGCCACTCAAGCGGCTCCAACCCAGAATCGCCTCCCCCACAGCCGCCAACTGTCCGAGACTTACACGTTTGATAGCTTTGTGGTCGGCGACAGCAATCGCCTGGCCTTCGCTGCCGCCAAGCTGGTGTCCGAGCAGCCCGGCGAGCAGTATAATCCCCTCTTCCTCTACGGTCCGGTCGGCGTCGGCAAGACCCACTTGCTGTGGGCCATCAATGCCGCCACCACCAAATCATTTAGCGGTGTCAAAACCGTCTACACCTCGACTGAGACCTTCCTCAATGAATTCACTCGCGCTATTCGCGAAGGCACCACCAAGGAGCTGACCAACAAATATCGGCGGCTCGATTTGCTCCTAGTTGATGATCTGCAATTTCTAGCCGGGAAGGAGAAGTTTCAGGAGGAGTTCTTTCATACTTTTAATGCCCTCCATCAAGCGGGTAAGCAAATTGTGCTTTGTAGTGACCGACCACCGAAGGCAATTCCCACCCTAGAAGACCGGCTGCGCAGTCGATTTGAATGGGGAATGGTGGCCGATATCCAATCGCCAGATCTGGAGACACGGATCGCCATCCTTCAAAACAAAGCTCTGATCCAGAAATTTGACCTCAGTAATGAAATCGCGCTTATGATCGCCGAGATGATCGAGACAAATATCCGTGAGCTCTAGGGTGGCCTGACGCGCGTCATGGCGCACTGCCAGATCCACCATGTGCCCCTGTCACCCGAAGTGGTTATCCAAGTCCTGGGTGGCGCGCGGCGGACCAAGGTCCGTAAGATCAGCCCTCGTGTGGTGGTCGAACAAACTGCTCAGTATTACAACATCAAGTCTAATGATTTGACCGGGAGTAAACGTGATCGCCAGATCGTCTTGCCGCGCCAAGTGGCGATGTACATCATGCGCGACGAGCTCAATATGAGTTTTCCTCAGATCGCCCACGCCCTCGGTGGCCGCGACCACACCACCGTCATGCATGGCGTCAAGAAGATCACCCTCCTGATAAGTAGTGATAATT
>CAYRVE010000047.1:0-5097 GCA_964427685.1 uncultured Candidatus Saccharibacteria bacterium
CGGCAAAATGATTTTTGATCTACTGCACGAATTAACTAAAACCCAGAAGACAACAATCATAGTAGTAACACATGACCAGGAGATTGCTGGTCTGACAGATAAAGTATTCCGTCTAAAAGATGGCAAACTTACGGAGGACAAAAAATGAGTCACAGAAATCAAGAATACGTAGCCGGTGAGGAGAACATAATGCATGCCAGCAGCAAGCCGCTCCATCAACCAAAAAAAACGCCCGCCAAGGTGATTATGTTGATAATAGGGATTGTAGTTCTTTGTGGTATCAGCTTCTGGGGCGGTACGGCTTATCAAAAGCATCATGCCAAAACTACCACCTTCGCATCGGCCAACGGCGGCATCGCGGGCGGACCTGGTGGCGGCATGAGGCGCATGAACGGCAGCGTGGGCCAAGTTACGGCCGTGAGCTCGACTAGCATTACTGTTCAGGATCAGCGCAGTGGCAGCAACAAAACTTACACGATAGACAGTAGCACTCAGGTCACCAACAATGGTCAAACTGCGCAGGATAGCGACATCCAGACCGGCGATACGGTTGTTGTTATGCCCGCCAGTAGCGGCAGTACCACGGCTAGCCGAATTTTAGTCAATCCTAGCTTTGGTGGTGGTCAAGGCGGTCCTGGTAACACCCAGTCTAACTGATTTTGCCCCTATGCCCACCTCTGGGGTATACTGTTAAGCAAGTTATAGACCATGAAACTAGTTGTCCAAATCCCATGCCTGAACGAGGAAGCCACTTTGCCGCTGGTGCTAGACAGCATACCCTCGAAAATTGAGGGTATTGATGACATTGAAATCTTAATTATCGATGATGGCTCAACAGATCATACAGTCAAAATAGCCAAGGAGCACGGCGTCAAACACTTCGTCCGGCATGCCCGCAACCAGGGTCTTGGCCAGTCGTTCCACGACGGCGTCATGAAAGCCCTCGAGATGGGTGCCGACATAGTTGTTAATACCGACGGCGACAATCAGTACCCGCAAAATCGCATCGGCGACCTGGTACGACCAATCTTGGATGGTCAGGCCGACATAGTCATCGCCGACCGCCAAACCCACAAGATCGAGCATTTTTCTTGGTTTAAGAAGCTGTTGCAGCGTCTAGGCAGTGCGGTAGTTAACAAAGCTGCCGCTACCAAACTGCCAGATGCCGCAAGTGGCTTTCGAGCCTACAGCCGCGAGTCACTGATCCGCCTTAACACCATCACGCGCTTCAGCTATTGCACTGAAACCATCATTCAGGCTGGCAATAAGGGGCTGCATATTGAATCTGTCGAAGTTGACACCAACCCCAAGCTGCGCGAATCCCGCCTATTTAAAAATACCTGGGAACACGTCTTAAAATCTGGTGTCACCATCATCCGCGCCTTCATTATGTATAAACCGTATCTGTTATTTGGCTGGGCGGCCATAATTTTATTCATACTTGGCCTGATACCATTCGCGCGCTTTATCATTTTCAGTCTTCGGGACGGCTCCACCGCTGGCCACATTCAATCGCTCCTAATCGGCTCGTTACTCATGATCACTGCTATCTTATGCGTGGCTCTGAATGTAATCGCCGACCTGATACGCATCAACCGCGTGCTTATTGAAGATAACCTGGAACAAACCAAACGCCTCCGCTTCGACAAATAGAACCAGCTAGTTGCGGCTCATGAATTCGTTAGGACTGTAGTAGCCCGGCGTGATGGGGCCCAGAGTGTCGCGAACAGCGCGGTTGGCAGATTGAACGGTTTGATTCGGCCAATACCAGGTGTTGTTGCTGCGCAAGATATAAGTCAAAGTGCCGCCGCCCCATATCATGCAAAGCAAGACAATCGCCGCAAAGCTAATCTTAAGCGTTTGTCGACCAGCCAGAAGGGTATTAACACCTAGCGCCAGGATAATAAGCAGTAAAGGCAGAACCGGCAGTAGGTAGCGGCCGTTGATAGCCACGGCTTGGCCGGTTTGCAGGAACGACTGGTAGCCGCTCAGCCAGAGAGCGCCAACGTAGACAGCTATAACGGACATAAATAGCCAGATTGCTGCTGCGTCATAACGCCTTAAGAGACGCCGGCCAGCAATTACCGTTGCCAGCAAGGCCGACGCGGCGAAAGCTATGGCGCTGATGCCTGGCAATATCAGCGGCCCGCGTGTTTGAAAGTTAGTGGCTGGGCCGTCGACAGCGAAGAATGTCCTCATCCACATGCCATAGAACCAGTCAGTCATGAAGGTCAGCGGGCTATCGGTACCGCTAGCATCGCCTTTTGTCTGGGCCAGCGTGTAGTCGCGGTTCCAGGGCGGATAGGCACTGCACTGCTTTACGCTCAGGACTTTGTCGCACTCCGGCACCGGCTTGTGATAGCGGGCCAGATTGACCGCGTAGCGCTGAGCGAACAGGCCAAGCGACAATACCAGCAATATGATCACTAGCCAGTTAGCCCCCAGACTCAGCCGAGGCACCTTAATATGAGGGTAGTTCCGCCATAGCAAGACCGCCAGATAAATGCCTATAGTTAGTAAAATTGGCAAAAAAGCGTATTTAACCAGGCAGGTTAATGTGACGACTACGACTAGCCACAACAGATTTTTCAGGTTTAATTGATGTTTGGCGCGCAGTTCCTGGCTAAAACTGACTGCTAATAACAGGGATAAAGCAGTCATCGGCAAGAGCAAATTATCATAGTTAATTTGGGCTGCCAACAGGGGTACGATTGGAATCAATACGAAGATTGCCAGGCACAAATTCACTAATGCCCGCGAGGAACCGGTCTTTATCAGCAGCCGCCTGTACAGCGGCAAGGCCGCCGCAAACAGGCCGATATTAATGAAACGCAGCGTAAGCACTTGGGCTGTCTGGCTAGATGTAAAGATTGATACCAGCCGGTAGGGAAAACTCATCAAATATTGGTACAGGTACGAAGGATCGCGCGCCACTGCCCCAAAAGCGTTGGCGCCGGCTGGCTGGCCGCTCCAAAACGGACTGATGTGATGAGCGTACAACTGGATAATGCCCAGGTGGAAATTCTCGTCAAAAGCCATCGGGTAGCGGCCGCTCAGGGCAATCCAGGCCGCTTGCAGCACAAACAAGGCCATAACAGCTCCAAAGAAGCGCTTGGAGCCAATTATCGTTGTTATCCGCCGGTAATCTCTGTTTGCTAGTGAGGTCATTGTACGCCGTAGTTACAAACCTCATTATACAGGCCAAGCTGACGCCCAGCTGAAAAGCCGACAGCCCTATTTATGCTACACTTTAGGGGATGCACCCCAAGAGAATAATCAGTTTGGCACAGCAATTCATGGCTCGCAAACACGTTAAAAATATCTTAATTGTGCTGGTTTTGCTGCTGACGCTGGCCGCCTTCGTACTGTTTTTCGTAAAACACCCCCAGTATTGGCAAGATCTTAAACAGGTTAGCCCCTGGTGGATCGTGGCCGTTGTAGCCCTGAACATCCCTATGGTCGGTCTGCTGGTGCTGATTTATGACACCTGTCTGGGCCTTTGCGGCAAACACATAGCCTGGAAAGAGAACTTCTTGCTAACCTCATACTCTTCAATTATTAACTTCTTCGGTCCGTTGCAGAGCGGACCGGGGGTGCGAGCCGCTTACCTGAAGACTCGTCACAAAGTCCGCTTACGCGACTACACTCTGGCCACACTACTGTATTACGCTATGTTCGCCTTCTTTAGCGCCTTGTTCCTACTGGTCGGCTCACGACCGTGGTGGCAGACCTTGCTAGCACTAGTAATTGTAGTAGGCGTCAGCACCTGGCTAATCCGCACATTTATAAAGCGCGATCAGCATCCCGGCGATTCGCATTTTCATTTAAACCGCGGGCTGGTTATTAAACTGGCCTTCGTAACGTTTTTACAGGTGTTATTAACAGCCATTACGTATTTTGTGGAGCTGAAGGCAGTCAATCCGCACATTGGCTGGCACCAGGCGCTATCATATGCAGGCGCCGCCAACTTCGCTTTATTTGTCTCGCTGACCCCCGATGCTATTGGTTTCCGCGAAGCCTTCCTAGTACTGTCGCAGAATCTCAACCACGTCTCTACGGCCAACATTTTCTCGGCTAATGTTATCGACCGCACCAGTTACGTAATCTTCCTGGGCCTGCTGTTTTTAGTGGTATTGGCAACCCACGCCAAGGGCCGCCTACGGATACGCGGACTAAAATCTCTCAGCTAACTTTCATCTGTCGGGATATAATTAATAGTGATGCGTATATTGGTCATAGAAGACGAGCCTAAAATCGCCCAAGCCGTGAAGCAGGGGCTGGAGTTAAAGGGTTTTGCGGTCGATACGGTGCACGAGGCCGACAGCGGTTTGTCTTACGGCACTGACCCCAGTTACGACGCCATCGTGCTGGACCGCATGTTGCCCGGCAGTATGGACGGCGTAGAACTGTGCCAAAAATTGCGCGCCGAGGGCATTAATACACCCGTTATCATGCTGACTGCCCGCGGTACTATCGGCGACCGAGTGGAGGGGCTGGACAGCGGCGCCGATGATTACTTGGTCAAACCGTTTTCTTTCGACGAATTGACCGCCCGAGTGCGCGCCCTGCTGCGCCGGCCGGCCGAACAAGTCGGTACTGAGCTCAAAGTCGGCGATTTACACCTTAATACCAATAATTATGAAGTTAAGCGCGGCAAAACAGCCGTCAAGCTGTCTCACAAGGAGTTCGCTCTGCTGGAATACCTGATGCATCATCCTGGCCAGGTAATCACCAAGGATATGATTATCAGCCATGTCTGGGACGAGGACGCTGACATCTTGCCCAACACCGTGGAAGTCTACGTCGGCTACCTACGCAACAAGATTGACCGGCCATTCCGCGGCCAGCCGGAACTGCTGCAGACCTTGCGCGGCTTCGGCTATAAGCTGGGAACTTAGGACTTGGACATGTTCCGCTCCGCTACCTTTAAATTAACTATGTGGTACCTGGCCATCGTCATGGCTATCAGTCTGGTGTTCAGCGCGGTTATATATAACGTGGCCGCCGGTGAGCTGGACCGCGGCCTGAACAACGAGACGCGGCGCATTTATCGTCAATTCCCGGTCTTCCAGGGCAACCCGATGCTAAGACCCGGGG
>CAYRVE010000048.1:0-5090 GCA_964427685.1 uncultured Candidatus Saccharibacteria bacterium
CCTCCTCGAATAAAGTACTTGTAGGCCGCAAATCGTATTAGCGGCTTATATTGTTCGATCATAGCCTCAAAAGTGTTGGGATCTTGCCGGGCCCGCTCAACTTTTTTCAAATCTTCAGCCCGCGAGCGAGCATCCTCTTCGGTGGTTACTCTTGGTGATGTACTTGCGGGGTGGGGTGCAACTAACTCAATATCTTCTACGAGCAAGTCGGGATCTCGCTCATCGAGATATTTCTGGAAGTCTATAATTTCAGCCGACATCTGCTCGGCCTCAGCCGAAAAGCCTTCTGGATCGGGCATGATTTCAGGGTCTAGGGGGCCTGGCATAATTACCTACGAGCAGTCTTTAATTTGAGCTAGCATTTTTATTACCCTAACATAATTCAAGAGCTACAGCAAAACACAGCCAAACAATGATGCGGGGTGTGGCCAATATACCACTTGAGTTTTTACGTTAAAACAGATACGATATGATGGTCTGAAACCCGTTTGGACGAGCGGACGTGGCGGAATTGGTAGACGCGCTACCTTGAGGTGGTAGTGGGAGCAATCCTGTGGAGGTTCAAGTCCTCTCGTCCGCACCATTTTTATGGGTGATTAGCTCAGCTGGCTAGAGCACCTCGTTTACACCGAGGGGGTCGGGGGTTCGAATCCCTCATCACCCACCATTTATCAAAAAGGATGTGTCAGGCGCCAAGCGGCGGATGGTTTGGTGGGTGTCGTCTGGAGTTTGACGGCAGCGGACAATTGATTATTGAATGCTGAGGCGGGAATTATAACACTGCCGGCGGTTTGGCCGGCGCGGTTATGGACGGTGATGTTTTGCAGGTGAGTCTGAGCGTTTACCGTGCTGCCGCCCCAGGCTTTCAAGGACAGGTCTTTGGTAGCAACGGCTCTGATACTGCCGCCCCAGGGCTGATGATAGGTAGCGACCGTCGAGCCGCCGCTTACGACAGTCACTGGTTTGAAATTGGCCTGGGCGCTTTGGATTATCGGTACGCTGTCGCCTAGCGCCGTATAAATCGTCGGGCTGCCCATTATCGAGGTTAAGATAGTCACTGGCTTGCCGTTGACGGCGGTTTTTGAAGCCGACACGAAAACGCCTTTGGCTTGATCAGTATTGCCGGTTTTGACGCCGATAACGTTGTCCTGGCCAAGCAGGAAATTAACATTCCTGATATTGCCTACGACCGGGATACCTCCGGCCGAAGGCTGGGCGACTATCTGTTTTAATACCGGGTTTTGCATGACTAGTCCACCGATTCGCACCAAATCGCGGGCCGTACTGGTGGTGCTGGGGTTGAAACCGCTGGCATCACTGCCGACATGTGTCTCTACCAGACTCTGGTCGTCCAGGTATTGGTTGGCGGCCTGCTGGTAATTTTTTAACGAACCAAACGCCCAGATGGCTAGACTGTCGGCAATATTATTAGCTGAGGGCAATAGCATGGCCTCCAGCATTTGGTATTCGGTGATTTTTTCACCGGCTTGGACTTGGACCAGTGAGCCGTCTTGCGCGACGTAATTATTATAAATTGCCACGTCATTGGCATTTAGGGTAATGGTCGGGCCTTGCTGGCCGGGCTGTAGAGGTTTTTGGGCCAGTACTACCAGCGCTGTAATCATTTTGGCGGTGCTGGCGGTTGGCGCTGGCTGCTGGTTGCCATGGGTATCTAGAATCGAGCTACCTAGTATACCAACTGCCGATTGGTTCTGTACGGGCGGCCATTTTAGGGTGCCGGCCGGGGCTTTGGCCTCCAAGGCGCTTGAGTCAATGACCGGACGCATAGGTTGCAGGGGCCGCACGAACGCCCAGCCAACATAAATAATCAGCAAAATAATTATTGTTGCCGTATACGGCCACCGCCTGTTTCGCCTCTGTTGTCCGACAGCATACATAAGTTGTTTATATCATACATTAGTTTTAGGGGAACTGATGTATAATGATGGCACAAGCAAAGGAGCGGCAGAGATGATTTGGATTATTGTAGCGGTAGTAGTGGTGATAGTGCTGGCTCTGGCTTTCATGTACAACGGTCTGGTCCGTTTGAACCAGCAATCCAGCGAGGCCTGGAGCGACATAACCGTGCAGCTAAAGCGGCGAGCAGATTTAATCCCTAACCTAGTAAATGCCGTTAAAGGCTACGCCAAGCACGAAAAAAGTATTTTTGAAGATGTGGCCAAAGTCCGTGCCGATACCTTGAGCGCCAAAGGACCGGCTGAGGCCGGCAAGGCCGAGGGCGACTTCCAAAAAACTATGAAAAGCCTGTTCGCCGTCGCCGAAAACTATCCCGACCTGAAGGCCTCGCAAAACTTCCAAGAGTTACAGGCTGAACTAACAGATACCGAAGACAAGATTCAGGCTTCGCGGCGCTTTTACAACGGCGTGGTGCGCGACTTTAACACCAAGCGTAAAACCTTCCCGACTAACATCTTTGCCAACATGCTCGGCTTCAAACAAGATAAAGAGTTCTTTGAAGTTGGCGAGGCTGAATCAGCCAGTATCCAAAATCCCGTTGACGTTAAGTTCTAATGTACTCTGACATAGCCAAAAATAAACGTAAAACCGTCTTGATTATGGTGATTTTCCTAGTTTTTTTGGGTTTAATGATCTGGATTTTTGATAAGTTTCTAGGCGGCAGTACAGGAGTGTTTTACGGCGGCCTGATTGGCGCGCTTTTCTATGTCATTATCACTTATTACGCTGGCTCCAAGATGGCGCTGGCGGTCAACCAGGCCAAGGAAATCCAAAAGCGCGACAACCCGCGGCTCTATCGAATCGTTGAAAACCTAGCTATAACCGATGGCGTGCCAACACCGCGGGTGTTTATTATGAATGACCCGGCGCCTAACGCTTTTGCCACTGGCCGCGACCCCAAACATTCGGCCGTCTGTGTCACTAGCGGTCTGCTGGACATCATGGACGACCAGGAACTCCAGGGCGTACTGGCGCACGAGATGGGCCATGTCAAAAACTATGACATCCGGGTAGCTATGGTGGCGTTCGCTTTGACGGCGATCATCTCGCTGATTGCCGACATTATAATCCGGGTTGTTTGGTTTAGTGATGACAGGGAGAATAACCAGACGTTTTTCATCTTGGGTATCGTGGCCGCTATTCTAGCGCCGTTCGTAGCCTTACTAATTCAAATGGCTGTCTCGCGCCAGCGCGAATATCTGGCTGATGCCACTGGCGCGCTTACTACCCGCTACCCGGAAGGCCTGGCCAGCGCGTTAGAGAAAATCAAAAAAACCGGCAGCGTGGCCAAACATCAAAACACCGCCACGGCGCACTTATTTTTCGCCAATCCGCTGAAAAAAGGCAGTTTGACGGGGCTGTTTAGCACCCACCCGCCGCTGGACGACCGCATCAAGCGGCTACGCAGTATGGGCACCCACGCCTAGAGATAATTTATTTCATCGTATAATAGATGCATGGCAAAAAAATCAAGCAAGACCGCTCCTAAGAAAAAGACTTCGGTACCACCTAAAGCTGTCAAGCGTCCAGTGAAACTGCCGAACGCATGGCAACTGGCGCAAACAGCCTGGCAAACTTTGTGGGCGCACAAAAAGCTATTTATTGTCATAACACTGATTTACGGTTTATTAAATCTGGTGCTGGTGCAGGGCTTAGCTGGCGGCACCGATGTCAGCACTCTCAAACACAGCCTGAACCAGGCGTTTACCGGCCAGTTGGGTCCATTGGCCTCAGCAGCTAGCGTGTTTGTGGTGCTCATCGGCTCGTCTGGTAACAGCTCCAGCCAAACGGCTGGCGCCTACCAGTTGTTGCTGGGTATTATTACCAGCTTGGCGGTTATCTGGGCGCTACGGCAAGTGCTGGCCGGTACGGCCATCCGGATCAAAGACGCCTACTACCGCGGCATGTATCCGTTAGTGCCGTTTATATTGGTTCTGCTGCTAATTGGCCTGCAGTTGCTGCCGCTGCTAATTGGCTCTACTTTGTACAATTTAGTTATCAGTAATGGCATAGCCGTTAACTTGATTGAAAAGCTGGCTTGTCTACTGCTGTTCATGCTCTTGTCTATATGGAGCCTGTACATGATTAGCGCGTCGTTATTTGCGATGTATATCGTAACTCTGCCGGACATGACACCGCTAAAAGCCCTGCGTTCAGCCCGCGAATTGACGCGGGGCCGCCGTTGGACAGTGCTTCGCAAAATTCTATGTCTGCCAATCATCTTGTTAGCTGCGGCGGCCGTTGGCATGGTGCCGATTATTATTGTGTTAACGCCGTTAGCGCAGTGGATATTTTTCTTACTGACTATGTTTGCCCTGGTGGCTATACATGCCTATATGTACACGCTATACCGGGAGCTCCTGAATGAGTAAACAGTCAGCCGAGAAAAGACTCGCCGAGTTAAAGCAGTTGATGGCTAAATATTCATACGAATATTACGTGCTGGATAGCCCCAGCGTAACCGATGCTATCTATGACGGCTTAATGCGCGAACTCAAAAAACTGGAAGCCGAATATCCTGAATTAGTGACATCGGACAGTCCCACTCAGCGGGTCGGCGGCCAGCCGCTGGATAAGTTTAAAAAGGTCCGGCACTCCTCGCGCATGCTCAGCCTCAATGACGTATTCAGCCGGGAGGACGTTGAGGCGTGGGTCAAGCGGACACAAAAACTGATGCCCGGCCGCAAGCATGAATATTTTTGTGACATTAAAATGGATGGTTTGGCCTGCGCGCTGGTTTATCAAGATGGCGAGCTAACCCAAGCTGTCACTCGCGGCGACGGTGTGATTGGTGAAGACGTGACCATGAATGTTCGTACTATCAAGAGCGTGCCGCTGAACCTCAGGCATAATAAGAAGTACGAGAGTTTTTTGAACGGCCGGACTGAAATTCGCGGTGAGATTATTATGTACAAACACGACTTTGAGAAGCTGAACCGGGAGCGCGAAGCTGCCGGTCTGCCGGTCTACGCCAACCCGCGCAACTTAAGCGCCGGCAGTATCCGCCAGCTGGACCCGCAGCTGACGGCGGCCCGGCCGCTAAGGTTCAAAGCCTATGACTTAATCCGCGATAATCCTCGGGAAGTGCCAACCCACATGGATGCCTACCAGAC
>CAYRVE010000049.1:0-5080 GCA_964427685.1 uncultured Candidatus Saccharibacteria bacterium
CCTGCACGGCGTTGTAGCCGTCTTTTTCATTGGTCTTGTGCTGTAAAACGGTGTGCTCACCAACTGAAAGCAAGGTAACAGCCTGAACACTGCCGTCCTCGTTGATGGCAGATGTCATTCCGACTTTTCTGGTGATTAGTGCTTTCATATGGTGTTTTCCGTCTCAAGGGAAGACATAAAAATGCTTGGTTGCGAGTGGTTTCTACCTCTGTTATCGGCAGACCTACTAGCGCGAACCAAGTACAAGTCTTATTGAGATACCGTACTACAGTACCACGTAACGCTGACCTCTGTCAACGTGTTGCAAATTCTACAAACAATTGGGTTATTGTTCAATCGCCTCGTCGGCAACTGTCTCTTCGGGATGATCCACGACCATAGCTCCCGTAACCATATACCCTATCCTATCGGCTTGCTCTCGCCAATATACGACAAAGGCCTCTTCCCGTTCAGCTTCACTCCATCCAAACATGCCGCGATCATAAATCACGGCTTTTGTATCCTTGTTCTTATCGCGGAGTACTTTCGCGGGATAATGTCCATCAGCCTCTTTACGATAACCTACATCTTCAGATATCGGTGGCTCAAATCGCGCCACCAAGAACTTTTGCGGCTTTCCCGACTTGCCCTGCTTGGTCTTGGTTTCGAGTAGTATGGTCCCGGACGTTTCGGACATGAAACTCCTTACATCTTGATTTCGACGTCGCAGCCGGCTGGCAGACTGAGATTCATAAGAGAATCAATGGTCTTGGGCGTTGGCTCAAAGACGTCAATCAGACGCTTATGAACGCGCATCTCGAACTGTTCGCGGCCTTTCTTGTAGACGTGCGGACTTTTAACAACCGTGAAGGTGCTTTTGCGAGTCGGTAGCGGAATCGGCCCAGCCAAGCTAGCGCCGGTACGCAAAGCCGTGTCAATAATCTGTTTGGCGGCCTGGTCGATGACTTTGTGGTCATAGGCTTTCAGGCGAATGCGAATCCGCTGCTTACCGTCTGGGGTAGTAGACGCTTTATTAGTAGGGGTTTTGGCTGGTTCTGCCATAGGTGGTATTCCTTCCTGACTCTCGTCAGTCTGCTGTAACATTATTCTTGTCTTGGCCGAAGCTTTCAAAAATAACTTTTAGTCAGCAGAAATTAATTACTAGGTTACTTTACCAGATATTGATTTAAAAACCAACTCCATACGTTACCTCTCAGGGACATCTATACCGGTATCGCTGACTATATTCCTTACTATCCCCATAGCGTTAAGCATGATTTGCATATCTTTTTTAGCTGAGGCCTCGTAAAAAGTGTATTTAATTATTGATTCCGCCCGGCCTTCGGAAGTTTCCGGCACACCGTGTACATACATATCAACACCAAATGGATCGAACCATCCGGGTCTTGCTATGGAGTATGCTTTTTCAACTTTTTGTTGCTGTGATGGTGGGAGCTCATCCATGAATTGGTCATGATGAATCCTGACAAGAGGCCGCAAACCAACCATAGACATATCACCCTTGAGAACATTCAAGAGCTGCGGCATTTCGTCAAGCCGAGTTATTCTCAAGACCCGGCCAAACTTAGTAGATCGCGGGTCATAATGGCCACCGCTCATGGTTTCTTCGGTACCGTGCGGCATAGTGCGCAGTTTAGCGATTTTGATAGGTGCTCCACCCCTGCCAGCACGCTGTTGTGTGATAAACGGTGGCTCCAATTCCGTGGCTGTAATGATGCCTGCCGAAACGGCCACAAACGGCGCAAGCACAGGGGCAAGTGCCCCGGCCATGGCCACATCAATAGCCCGCTTATGGTAGCTTGTTAGCCACGCCTCTCCACTCTTTGCGCCCATGCGGCTATCTTACATCATACATATGCTGATATGCAAAGAGCCCCTGAGGGGGCTCTTTTAACTTGATCGAAAGCGTAGTTACTTAACGATCTTGGTGACAACGCCGGCGCCAACGGTGCGACCGCCTTCGCGAATAGCGAAGCGCAGGCCCTGTTCCATGGCGATTGGCGCCAGCAACTTAACCTTGAAGGTTATAGTGTCGCCGGGCATGACCATTTCTTTGTCGGCTGGCAGTTCAACCTCACCAGTAACATCAGTGGTACGGAAGTAGAACTGTGGCTTGTAGCCCTTAAAGAATGGGGTGTGACGACCGCCCTCTTCTTTGGTAAGGATGTAGACTTCAGAATCAAACTCAGTGTGCGGGGTGATTGAACCGGGCTTAGCCAAAACTTGGCCGCGCTCGATGTCATCACGCTCGATACCGCGGAGCAGGATACCGACATTGTCGCCGGCCTGACCCTGGTCGAGGTTCTTTTTGAACATTTCAACACCGGTTACAACCGTCTTGCGGGTGTCGCGGATGCCGACAATCTCAACTTCTTCGTTAACCTTGACGATGCCTTGCTCAATACGACCGGTGGCAACGGTGCCGCGGCCCTTGATAGAGAAAACATCTTCGATAGGCATCAAAAATGGCTTGTCCAGCTCGCGCTTCGGCTCAGGGACTTTTTCGTCCATAGCTTTAACGAGCTCCATGACAGCGTCTTCATTCTCGGCATCGCCTGCCAGGGCTTTGGTGGCTGAACCGCGGATGATCGGCGCGTCTTTGTCGAAACCGTTCTTTTCCAGTAATTCGCGAATTTCCTCTTCGACCAAGTCGACGAGTTCCGGGTCAGCCAAGTCCATCTTGTTCAAGAAGACCAAAACGTAAGGTACGCCTACCTACTTAGCCAGCAGAACGTGCTCGCGGGTCTGCGGCATTGGGCCGTCAGCTGCAGATACAACAAGAATAGCTCCGTCTACCTGAGCGGCACCGGTAATCATATTCTTGACGTAGTCGGCGTGGCCGGGCATGTCGACGTGAGCGTAGTGGCGCTTTTCACTCTCGTACTCCTGGTGAGAAGTAGCGATGGTGATACCGCGCTGTTTTTCTTCAGGCGCGTTGTCGATTTCGTCGTATTTAATAGGCTTGTTGACCTTGCTGGGCAACTTTTTAGCCAGGACAGCCGTGATAGCGGCGGTCAAAGTGGTCTTGCCGTGGTCGACATGGCCCATGGTGCCGACGTTAACGTGCGGCTTACTGCGGTCAAAATTTTCTGCCATAGTAGTAGATTTCTCCTTGGTTATTACGATGATTAATTGTTTTTGCGCAGACAATAACTATACCCACGCAAGCTACCAAATAATGTTAACGGATATTAAGAAGTTTGTAAAGGGTTAATATTCAGTTACTTGCTGTTTTTGGCAATGATTGTTTCTGCGACGTGGTTCGGAACGTCGGCGTAGTGGTCCAGTTCCATGCTGGAGCTGGCGCGGCCCTGGGTAGAGCTGCGCAGGTTGGTTGTGTAGCCGAACATTTCACCCAGCGGCACGAAGGCGGTAATCTCTTTGATGCCGGGGGTCAGGTCTTCCATGCTTTCAATGCGGCCGCGCTTGCTGTTGAGGTCGCCGATGACATCGCCCATGAACGATTCCGGCGTGACAACGACGACTTTCATAACTGGTTCCAGTAGCACGGGGTTGGCTTTTTTAACACCGGCTTGCAGAGCCATACTTCCAGCAATCTTGAAAGCCATTTCACTGGAGTCGACATCGTGATATGAGCCATCGTAGAGCTCGGCTTTGATATCAACAACCGGGTAGCCGGCCAGGACGCCGTTGCTCATAGCTTCTTCTATGCCCTGTTGCACTGGTTTGATGTATTCGGCTGGCACGACGCCGCCCTTGATAGAGTTAATGAACTCAAAGCCCTTGCCGGCCTCGTTTTGACTCAGTCTTAGCCAGACGTCACCGTACTGGCCGCGGCCACCGCTCTGGCGTATGAACTTGCCCTGAACCTCAACATCATCTTTGCGAATGGTTTCGCGGTAAGCCACCTGCGGCTGACCGATGTTAGCTTCGACTTTAAACTCGCGCTTCATGCGGTCGACCAAGATTTCCAGGTGCAGTTCGCCCATACCGCTGATGATAGTCTGGCCGGTCTCGTCATCGACGTGGATGCGGAAAGTCGGGTCTTCTTCGGCCAAACGCTGCAAGGCCAAGCTCATCTTTTCTTGATCAGCCTTGGTTTTAGGCTCTATAGCGATGCTGACCGGCGGTTCCGGGAAGGTAATGCTCTCCAAAACTATCGGATTATTCTGGTCGCACACGGTATTACCCGTAGTAGTGCCTTTGAGTCCGACAATAGCGGCAATGTCGCCGGCGCCGACTTCTTCAACGTCTTCGCGCTTATCGGCCTGCATGCGGACTACGCGGCCAACCCGCTCTCTCGCGCCGGTGGAACTATTTAGGATATAACTTCCTGATTTTAGCGTGCCGGAATAGACTCGGAAGTACGCTAATTTGCCGACAAAAGGATCGGTGGCGATCTTGAAAGCCAGGCCGGCGAAAGGCTGGGTCTCTTCGGGCTTGCGTTCGACTTCGTCGCCGGTTTTGGGGTGTGTGCCCCAGGTGCTGCCGCGATCTTCGGGGCTCGGTAACAGGTCGTTAACGGCATCGAGGACTTTTTCGACAATCACGCCGCGGCCATCGCCACCGGTGACGGCAAAGAACTTGCCGGTTAAGACGGCACTGCGGATAGCTTGTTTGATTTCGTCTTCACTGAGGCCGTCTTCGCCGACTTCAAAGTATTTCTCCAGTGTCTTTTCATCTTCGGCAACGGCGTTTTCAATCAGCAGTGAGCGGTATTTCTTGGCCTTCTCCAGCATGTCTTCAGGAATCTCGCCTTCGACCAGTTCGTGGTCGGTAAACTCTTTGTAGGTATAGGCTTTCATGCTGATTAGGTCGACGATGCCATTGATAGACTGCTCAAAGCCGATTGGCAGATGGATTGGGAAGGCGTGCTTGCTCAAACGGGCATGAATGGTATCCAGCGATTTGTAGAAGTCGCCGCCGGTCTGGTTGATCTTGTTGATGAAGCAGAAGCGCGGTACGCCGTACTTGTCGGCCTGGCGCCAGACGGTCTCGGACTGTGATTCCACGCCCATTTTGCCGTCGAAGACAACAACGGCGCCGTCGAGCACGCGCAGAGAGCGCTCCACTTCTACAGTGAAGTCGATGTGGCCGGGCGTATCGATAATATTAATCT
>CAYRVE010000050.1:0-5029 GCA_964427685.1 uncultured Candidatus Saccharibacteria bacterium
TGCTGATAGTCGGCGGTGGCAATATGGTGCGCGGCGCCGAGATTGCCGGCCACGGCATCCGCCGTGTCACCGGCGACCAGATGGGTATGCTGAGCGGCTTGATTAACTCCATGGCGCTGACCGATATTTTTGAAGCGCAAGATATACCGACCCGCTGTGTCAGCAATATTTATGCCACCCAGATTGCTGAGTCGTACTCTTATCGGTTGGCCGAAAAGCATCTACAGAAAGGCCGAGTGCTGATTATCGCCGGCGGCACTGCCCGGCCGTATGTGACGCACGATACAGCGGCCGTCAGTTTCGCGATGGAGCTGGACTGCCGGCCAGTCTTCAAGGCAACCAAATACGAGGGTGTTTACGACAAAGACCCGGCCAAGTTCAAAGACGCCATCAAGTTGGACCAAGTATCGTTCCAGGACGCGCTGGAGAATAATTCTATTAAAGTGATGGACAAGGCGGCCATCGGCCTGGCCTCGGAACACGACAAGCCGATTGTGGTCCTCGATGCCTTTAAGCCCGGCAACCTGGCCAAAGCCGCTAGCGGCCAAGCCGTCGGCACGTTGATAAGCTAAAGGTTCTTATAAAGTCAGATCGGGGGCGTCGAGCTTGATGTGGTCGCCGGCTTTGGCTTCGCCTTTCAGAATCTTCTGGGCGACGGTGTCTTCTACGGCTTTTTGGAGGGTGCGGCGCATTGGCCGGGCGCCGAGACGTGGGTCATTGCCGGTCTGGACAATTTTAGCGATGGCTGATGGTGTCAACTCGACCGTAATATTTTGGTTCGCTAGAGTTTTGTTAACCTCGGCAACCATTAGCTGGACAACTTGGGCCAGTTCCTCTGCCGTCAGCGGGCGGAACAACACCATCTCGTCAAAACGGTTTAATAGTTCCGGATTGAATTGGCCGCTCTGGATAAGCTGGTCGGTGAACTGCGGCGCGAAGCTCTCCAGGCTCTCGCCTTTGGCGATGCGCTCGCGGATAGTTTGAGCGCCAGCGTTGCTGGTAGCGATAATCACGCAGTCTTTGAAGGAGGCTGCTTTGCCGGAAACATCGGTCAACTGACCCTCATCGAGCAGCTGCAGCATAAGGTTCAGGATATTGGGGTGGGCCTTTTCGATTTCATCCAGCAAGACCACCGTAAACGGCTGCTGGCGGACGGCCATTAGCAGACTGCTGGTTTCCTGCGCGCCGGTCGATAGTAGGCGCTGGACGTCGTCAGGTTGCTGGTATTCGCTCATATCCAGACGAATCATTGATGTTTCGGCGCCAAAATAAGTTGCGGCGATAGCTTTGGCCAGCTCGGTCTTGTCTACACCGGTAGGTCCCAGGAACAAGAAACTGCCGATGGGTCTTTTAGGATTGGTAACGCCGGCGCGGGCGCGCCGCAAGGCGTTAGCTACCACGCTGACAGCGTGCGACTGGTTAATCATGCGTCGGTGGATGTTATCTTCCAGGTGCAGTAGCGCGTCGGCTTCTACGGGCTCAGCAGTTGAGGCTTTGACGCCGCGGGTCTGTTCAATCGCCTGCTGGACGCTCTGGGTAGTAACGATTGAATGATCGGCGTGGGTTACAGACTGGCCGAGCAGCTTGATAGCTTTGCCTGGATAGGCGCCGTCCTGATCGTAACGGCCGCTTAGCCGGTAAGCTTCGCGCAATGCTTCGTAAGACACCACGATCTTATGATGCGCTTCCAGACCGACGGCAGTGTCTTCTAGGACGCGTATCACGTCTGGCTCCGGCAGTTCCTGCAAAATAACAGGGGTCAATTGATTGGCCAGACTCTGATTCTTGACCTTCAGGCGCTGGTAGTCGCTGGGCGTAAAGGCCAGGATAATTGGTACGGCGCCGGCTTGGACAATGGTTAGCAAGATTTGGGTGGCGTCGAAGGCGCCCGGCCCGCCGCCAAGCAGCAGCTGAGCGTCATCAAAGAATAAGATGACATGGCCGGCATGACCAGCCTCGCTAGCCATGCTAAGCATAATGCGTTCCAGCTCGCCCGGGCCACGGGCGTTGGAAGTTATATCGGTGGCATTGAGTGATATGACCTGGTGATAAGCTAGCCGCTGGCCGGTCTTGCCTTCAATCAGTTTTTGAGCCAGCGCGTAAACGGTGCTAGTCTTGCCGATACCATCCGGGCCAATAAGCGCCACAGCACTGGCTTGGTTGTCGAAGGCGGCTTCTACGGCTTTGACGCCTCCGGAGTTGGCCAGCCAATCAAAGTGCGCGCCGTATTTGGCAATGCCTAAGCTGAAGTTCTGGCCAAAGCGGTTCAAGAGCGGCGTGTAGCCGAAAGCCCAGTCTCGGCCGATGCCGCCGAACTTTTGCTCGCCGCGCCGCGCCTCTTCGGCCAAGCTCCGCCCCAACCAGTTGGCAATATCCTCGATATCTCCCGGCTTGGACTTAAACTGCGTGAGTAACTGGCCAATTTGCGGCGAAGCCATTAGCAAGCCGGCCGCCACGAAACCGAGTTCAATAGTTGGGCTTTGGTTGCTGTCGGCCAACTTGGTAGCGGTTTGCAGGGCTTGCGCCAGGGCCGCTGGATCGGTACTCAACCCCTGCGTGACCATATCGCGTGTTATCAGTAAATGGTTGAGCAGGAAATTGCACTGCCAATGATTATTAAACGCCGCCCAAACAGTACCTGGTTGATCGGCCGTGCTGGGTTTCAGGCGCGCCAACACATCGCCGGAGAGCCGGCCGTTCAGATCCTTGCCGTCAGCCGGCAATGGCGACAGCCTCCGCCGCCACCAAACAGCTGGTATGTAACAGATAAGCGATAGAGCTATTAATAAGTAGCCATAATGGCTGTGCCCTACCGTAATCACGACCAACCCGCCAGCTAAGCCGGCGGCGGCCAACGCTAGTAACCCGCGGCAAGCTGCTTTATTAAGTAGTTTGCTGGCCCGCGCTTCGGCGGCGCGCCGAGTTCTGAGATTAATAGCCGCCTCCATTACGCCACTCCCAAGATTAGCAGGACCGGTACGGCTGGCGGCAACAGCGGCCAAACAATGATTTCGACAATCGAAAATACCAGCACGAAAATCATTGTGACTAGCGCCGCGAACAATACAATCAGCCGAACGACAAAACCGATGGCGCGGCTGAAAACATTATCGCCCCAGGCCCGCAGGCGGTCGCCCAGGCTGTCGCCCGGATAAGTGATAATTCGCCGCCACGGCGCGAATAGGGTACGCGACAGTTGGCTGACCGAAAAAGTTGAGGCCACACCACGCAGCCGCGGCCCAATACTCTTGGCTATCCCTTGCCAGCCTCGACCATACCACCAAGAAAAGAACGCTACAACAAGCATAACCAACATTGTAACACTTCTCGTTCGGGGGCGAAAAAGCAAACTTCGGCGGCAATTGGCATAAAAAGTTAACTTATTGTAGAATAATACAACTATGGATATAGAGAGCCTGGCAGGCAAAGAATCAGTCGATATGCTGATAGTCGGCAGTAAGCTGGTGGCCCACAAGTTCTCGGAAATTGCCGATGAGCGTGGTTTGCCAGTCGGTCGCCTGGATGTGGTGGCTACGCCCAATTCTGCCGGTCAGACATTTAAGTTTGGCGACCGCGAGGTTACCGTCGGCTTAGTCGAAGACGTCGAATGGGGCGATTATGACATTGTCTACAGCGCCGCTCCGGCCGATTTCGCCCTGGAGCACGGCGGGGATATTGGCCGCGAAGCCGGCGTCTTTCTGGATAGTTCGTCCGGTTGGCGGAAAGATCCGCGCGTCCCCATAGTCATACCATCCGTTAACGCCTCTGCCGTAGAGGACGCCGAACTAGGAATTATCGCTAAACCAAACTGTACCACAACCATGGGTGCCATCGCCCTTAAGCCGCTAGATGACGAGGCTATTTTGAAAAGCCTGGATGTTTCTACTTACCAGTCCAGCTCAGGCCAGGGCGAGCCGGGCTTGGACGAACATGACCAGGTAGCCCGCGAGTTGATGGCGCGTAAAGATGAACTAGTGCACGGACAACAGGCTCCGTGGCCAGAACCATCGATCTTCCCGGTTCTTTCGGCCTTTAATAGCGCACCGGTTGCCGGTGTCTTTGAAAATGGTAGCGGCCACACCACTGAAGAGTTGAAGTATAAAAATGAAACGCGGAAATTGCTCGGATTCCACCCTAGTGAATTGCCGATTGATGTCACCTGTGCCCGCAGCGGCCAATACAACTGCCACGGCCTGCAAATCCATGCCGAGTTTGAGGACGAATTGACTGCTGACGAGGCACATGAACTACTGACAAATGCTCCAGGCATAACTTTGCACGAACGGGATGATGTACCCCAGCCTCTTTATGTCGCTGGCAGTGACGATGTCCACGTTGGCCGCATCAGACAAAGCGAACGCTTTGGCAGGTATGGCTTGCTCCTGTATGTCTTAGGTGATAACCTGCGCCCCGGCGCCGCTACCAACGGCGTCGACATCGTCGAATTATTGATTCAACAATAGGCTACTCTACGTTAAGAGTACGCAAAGCTTCGCAGACGGCACGCTTGCTGAGCCTGAGGAATCCGTAGCGTTCGATGGCCGGTTCATGGCAGCCTTCGAAAGCCTGTTGTACCCCGCCGCTTTGCCATATTCCTTCTTCTACCCAGATCGCCGGGCCGACATCTTTACCTTCCGGTAATATGGCGATATCGGCATGCCGGGGGCCGGTACCGTGTTCAATGCTTAATGACGCGAAATCACCTTGCGGACTTATGTAGCTGTCGACCTGCGACAGGGTTCTCTCGTCTACTTTTTTCAGGTGCAGGGGCGTCTCGGCAGGCAGCGTTCCCTCCGGAAACATAGTTCGTAGTGGGCAATCAGGACAGAGCTCAACACAAGGCATTTTATCCATAAGTAACCAAATCCATTAATTAACACTCAGTAAAACTTAATACAAAATAAAATGCAAGGATAAGCAATTTGGCGGAGAGAGAGGGATTCGAACCCTCGATACGCCGTGAGGCGCATACACGCTTTCCAAGCGTGCTCCTTCAACCACTCGGACACCTCTCCACGTCCTCGCCAGA
>CAYRVE010000051.1:0-5007 GCA_964427685.1 uncultured Candidatus Saccharibacteria bacterium
AACCCGTGCTTAATATATCCTTAAAGGTGCTGAGGATACTTTTGGTGATGAAGAGTTTGACGGCTTCATAACCCTGATCCAAATACAGCGCGCCAACGACAGCTTCGTAGCTATTGGCCAAGATCTGCATGCGGGCCCGCTCAGAGCCCTGTTTTTCGCCGCGGCTCAAGCGAAGCAGCGGCTCAAACTCAAACTTATGGGCGGCGGCGCTGATACTTTCGGTGCGCACCAGACTGCTGCGCCAGTTGGTCAAGATACCTTCCGGTTCCGGATAATTAGCATAAAGATATTCCGTAACAACCAGTTCCAGTACGGCGTCGCCCAGAAATTCCAGCCGTTCGTTGTGCTCGTGGACACTTTTACGGTGCTCATTCAGATATGAACGGTGCGTAAAAGCCATCACTAGCAAATCTATATCATTAAATTCGGCGTCTAGTTTTTCTTTGGCAAAAGCTTTATATGCTGACACATCCATAATCTACAGTTTCCCCGTCCGGATCTTCTTCATGCCGATTAAGATCAGCTTGCCGATGTCATCGTAGGCAATTTTGTCGATGGCGTCGGTGGCCGGCAGCCATTTGATGTCGTTTAGCCAGTCCTCGGGATGCAGTTTATCAGTATTGCCTTGTCCTTCTACCAGATAGATGTGCATAGTCATTAACACCAGAGTGTGATTGCGCCGGTAGCGGAAATTTACTTTGCCTAGCCAGCTAAAAACCTCCATATCGTGCAGACCGGTTTCCTCGCGGATTTCCCGTTCGGCGGTAGCACCGGGCTCTTCACCGGGTTCGACGTGGCCCTTGGGAATTGTCCAACGGTTTTTAGCGTCCTGGATAAGTAGGATTTCCAGCCCGCCGGTTTTTTGGTTGCGGCGGTAGACTACGCCGCCGGAAGTAGTTTCGCGAACCACCTCGTCAATCACTGGCCGGCGTTTGGGGACCAGCTTGCGAATACCTTTCATTGGTTTAGGGCGTTTAACTGACATAAAAATTATTTTGCTTTCTTAGGCTTGGATTTGGCTGATTTCTTGGTTGTTTTAGCGGCCGGTTTTTTGGCGGGCTTGGCGGCGGCTTCGCGCTCTCTGAGCAGCGTCCCCAATACGCCGTTGATGAACTTGGACGAATTATCACCGCCAAAGGCCTTGGCTAGTTCGACAGCCTCGTTGATGACCACTTTGGGCGGTACGTCGGCTTCGTTTTCCAGCTCGTACAGCCCAATCCTCAGGATAATGCGGTCCATGCGGGCGATCTGGTCAATCGGCCATTCCGGTGCCACCGGCTGCAACTTAGCGTCCAGCTCAGCCGTATGAGCGGTCACGCCGGCTACTAGCTGGTTGATAAACTCGACGTCATCGAGCATCTCCTGATAGCGGGCCACATTGCGGGCCAACACCTCATTGACATCAAAAGTTTTGTCGTCCGCGTCCTGGCGGAGTTCCTGCTCGTAGAGTGTCTGCAGGGCTATGATGCGACCGAGATGTCGGTTAGAAGCCATATTGTTAATTCCTTGTGAACTTGCGAACGCCTAAGCGGCTTTGCTGCTTTCGCGCACCGTAGTGCGGACTTTGACCGGTGATTTGGCGTTAACCTTGCGTGCTAACTTGAGCCGCAGATGGCTTCGCCGAGTGCCGGATTTACGTGAGGGAGTTCGCTTTTTGGGTTGTCCCATGCTGAGAAAGCTATACCTTTCCTTATATTGACAAAACTTGGTTATATCTTAACGGATTTTACGCTTTTTCTCAAGAGGGGCGGGTTAGACCACGAAGTTAACCAGCTTGCCTGGCACGTAAATGGTCTTGCGGATGGTTTTGCTATCCAGATAGCTGGCAACCTTTTCGTGGGCTTTGGCAGCCTTGACGACTGCTTCTTCATCGGCACCGGCGGCAACTTCGACTTCACCGCGCAGTTTGCCGTTGACCTGAATGGCTATACTCACGGTGTCTTTAACCAGATATTTCTCATCATAGCTTGGCCATTTGCTAAGGTGAATTGATTTATCGTGGCCTAATTGCTGCCACAGTTCTTCAGTAATGTGCGGCGCGAACGGCGCCAGCAACTGCAACAGGGTTTCAAGAGACCACCGCCACTCTTCCGAACTATAACTGTCTTCAGCTTTGATTTTGTAGAGATCATTAACGCATTCCATAAGTGCCGCGATAGCCGTATTGAAACTCAGACTTAATAAATCCTCATCAACTTTTTTAATTGTCCGGTGGGTGGTTTGCAATAGAGCATTAGAAGAACCGCTTGCTTTTGCGTCGGCCGCAGCGAACTCGCCAACTAGCGTCCAGACGCGCTGAAGGAAACGGTTTGTGCCGGCCACGCCGCTGACACTCCAGCTGACGGTCTGGTTCCAGGGGCCGATAAACAGTTCCATGAGTCTAATGGAGTCGGCACCGTAACCTTGTTCAATAATTCCATCCGGCTCGATGGTGTTGCCCTTGCTTTTGCTCATCTTGACGCCGTCGGGAGCCAAAATCATACCCTGGTTGCGTAGAGTGCTGAATGGCTCGCTGAAGTCAATCAGTTTTTCATCGTGCATGACTTTGGTCCAGAAACGGGCATACAGCAGATGCATCACGGCGTGCTCGGCGCCGCCGATATAGTCATCAACCGGCAGCCAAAAGTCGGCCTTTTCTTTATCAAACGGCGCTTTATCGTTATGCGGGTCGGCGAAGCGCAGGAAATACCAGCTAGAACAAGCGAAGCCATCCATGGTGTCGGTCTCGCGTTCGGCCGGGCCGCCGCATTTCGGGCAGGTAGTATTCACAAATTCCGGCACATTGGCCAACGGGCTGCGGCCGTCACCTCTCGGTTCATAGCTTTTGACTTCCGGCAGTACGACCGGCAATTGATCTTCCGGCACCGGTACCGCGCCATCTTTCGGGCAGTGAATAATTGGAATCGGCGCGCCCCAATAACGCTGCCGACTAATCATCCAATCGCGTATTTTGTAATTTACTACTTCTTTAGCGCTATTTTTCTTTGCCAACCAGTCAATAATTTTATCGCGGGCAATTTCGCTACGCAGACCGCTAAACTCGCCTGAGTCGACCAATAAGCCTTCGCTCGTATAGGCGTATTCTTTGGCTTTGACCTTTTCGGCTTCAGCTTTATCCTCAGGAATCACTGTTACTCGGGCGGGAATATCAAACTTGTTGATGAATTCGAAGTCACGATTATCATGAATATCACCGAATACCGCACCCGTTCCATAGCCAGCTAATACGAAATCTCCTATCCAGATTGGTATTTTCTCATCGTTTGCCGGATTGATTGCATAAGCGCCTGTGAAAACGCCTGTTTTTTTTCTGTCTTCTTGGCGCTCAATGTCACTTTTGGCCTGCGTCAATCTTACATATTCATTGACGGCGCCCTCTTGCTCTTTAGTGGTAATCTTTGCCACTAACGGGTGCTCGGGAGCCAATACCATAAATGCCGCGCTAAAGATGGTATCGGCACGCGTTGTAAAGACTGTCAGTTTTTCTTTGCTATCAACGACGGGAAACGTGATTTCGGCGCCCTGTGAGCGGCCAATCCAGTTGCGCTGCATGGTTTTGATAGATTCGGACCAATCCAAGTCATCCAGGTCATCTAATAAGCGGTCGGCGTAATCGGTTATTTTGAAGAACCATTGTTTGAGCGATTTCTTTTCAACGACCGCTCCGCTACGCTCAGCTTTCCCGTCAATAACTTGCTCGTTGGCCAGCACGGTTTTGTCTACAGGGTCCCAATTCACCAAGGCTTCTTGCTGATAGGCCAAGCCTTTTTTGAACAGCATCAGGAAGAACCACTGCGTCCATTTGTAATACTTAGGGTCGGTGCTGTCGATTTCGCGCGACCAGTCATAACTAAAGCCCATTTGCATCAGCTGTTTGCGAAAACGATCAGTGTTTTCGTCTATAGCTTGGCGGGGGCTGATTTTGTGCTTAATAGCGTAATTCTCGGCCGGCAGACCAAAGGCGTCCCAACCCATCGGGTGTAATACGTTGTAGCCATTCATGCGGTTGAAGCGGGCAATGGCGTCGCCGATTGTATAGTTGCGCACGTGGCCGACATGCATGGCCGCGCCGCTAGGGTACGGGAAATATTCCAAGACGTATTTCTTGGGTTTCTCGGGATCCTCAGCGGCTTGATATATTTTGTCGGCTTCCCACTTAGCCTGCCACTTAGGCTCAACATCTTTCGGATTATATCGTTGCATCAGATGTTATTGTAGCAAACTAAGCCTATTGGGATTATCGTTGCCAGTCTATGTGAGCCATGTTTTGATGTACGACAGTCTGCATAGCGGCATCGGCCAGTATCCGGCGGAACCGTTCAGACCCCATCCGGGGCCGCGATATAGCCGCCTCCCAAGCCTGAGCGTTCTCAATTATGCCGCGCTCTAGCACATCTTTGGTCTCTGGATTAACAAGTAGACGGCCAACGTAAGCCTGTTCTTGTATACGCGCCTGTTGTTCGGCCAGCGCACGGAATTCATCATCCGTTTCGCTCAGCCTTTGCAGTGACGTGCCATCCTTGTCATAAAACAGCGGGTCTATCCAGCGAGGCTTTAAGGCCGGTAAAAAGAAGTCTACTGAATTCGGGTTGGACCGATAATCCTCAATGTCATCTGTACAATCAACAGGTATCACATCAACGTTCGTCGGTAATAATGGCAGTATTTCCCTGCGTTCCACAAAGTCACCGTAGTGCTTCAGAGGGTGGGGAAAGCCGGCTTTAGCTTCTCGCATATATGACTGAAGCTCTTCTTTACGCTCCCACAGGAAGAGCCGCCGCCTGGCTTGCCCTATCTGCTCCATCATCGGTCGCAATACATTTAAGAAAGCGTCGCGGAAAAACATCTCGCGGTTGATATCAGCGTCCACTGTATATAGCAGGTCGCGCGGATGGTACTTAGTCAAACCGTCCATATTAGTCGCCAATAGGCCGGTGTACTCGTGGCTTAACACCCTCTTGATAAGCTCCTGCTTACAAGCCAGCTGTAAGCGGTGAACCGGTTCGC
>CAYRVE010000052.1:0-4974 GCA_964427685.1 uncultured Candidatus Saccharibacteria bacterium
CCAGCACAACATAGCTGTGGTTGGTGATGACTGGCAGAGCATCTACAGCTGGCGCGGCGCTAACTTTCGCAATATCTTAAAATTTGAGAAAGACTATAAAGATTGCACTGTCATCAAGCTGGAGCAAAATTACCGCAGCACCAAGCATATCCTGGACGCCGCCCACGCCGTAATAACCAAAAACGCCCAACGCAGTGATAAAAAATTGTGGACGGCGATAGACGGCGGTCTGCCAGTGCAGATACTGCCGGTTGGCAATGAACGGGCCGAAAGCGAAGCCGTCATCCGGCGCATCCGTGAAGGCGTGGATAGCGGTCGGCGGCACTTCCGCGATTACGCCATTTTGTATCGTACTAACGCCCAAAGCCGGTCTATAGAAGAAGGCCTTGTGCACTATGGCATCCCATACCGCGTGGTTGGCGGCGTGCGCTTTTATGACCGCAAAGAAATCAAAGACATCATAGCTTACCTGCGCTTAATTTATCAGCCGGAAGACCGCGTGAGCTTTGAGCGCGTCGTCAATGTGCCGACCCGTGGCGTTGGTGCCAAGAGTTTGCAGAATTTTTTTGCCTGGCAAACAGTGGAACAGCTATCTCTGGAACGAGCATTGACGGAAGCGGAAAATTGCCCGGACTTAACGCCAAAGGCTCGTAAGGCGCTATCAGAACTCGGCGATATCATCGCTAGTTTGCGGACGATTAGCCAAGATGCGTCCGTAACCGGCCTGATAGATTCGCTGCTGCGCCGCATTGACTACTTGCATTACCTGGATGACGGTACCCTGCAAGGCGAAGCCCGCCAAGAAAACGTTAAGGAATTGCTCAGTGTGGCCCGCGAGTATCAAGAGCTCGGTTTGGATGGTTTTCTGGAAGAGGTGGCGCTGGTCAGCGACCTGGACGGGGCTGATTTTAGCAACGACGCTGTCACGCTGATGACCCTGCACGCCGCCAAAGGCTTGGAATTCCCAGTGGTTTTTATGAGCGGCATGGAAGAATCAATCTTTCCGCATTCCCGGGCGCTATACGATCAGAACGAGATGGAAGAAGAGCGCCGGCTGTGCTACGTGGGCATGACACGCGCCAAGCAGGAACTGTACATGATCTACGCCGCTACGCGGTTGCTGTACGGTGGCCTCCAGCACAACCCGCCGTCACGTTTTCTGAGCGAGATAGAGGGCGAATCTCAAACGCTGGGCAATGATTTTGCAGCGGCACCGGACTTACTCGGTCCGCCAGTTGACGATAATGAACCTCGCTATGTGCCGGACCTCAACGAAGGCGATGGCGTTCGCCACCAGGTCTTTGGCCAGGGCACGGTGCTGGAAGTAGACGGCGACAACATAACTGTTTATTTCAAGGGCAAAGGCACCCGAAAACTTAATATGTCGTTCGCGCCGCTAGAGAAGCTGTAGACAGCTGGTCATCTTTGCTACAATAAGAGTCACGGGCCATAAGAGTTATACAAACTTTCCGGGAACTTAAGCCTGCTTGATGTATGCATAAAAAACTTAGAATATTTCGTTTACGGTTTCGTCGCTTCCGCAGGAAAAACCTGCCGCAGAATACTGATGACGTAAAAACTATGAGCCGGCATCCCCACGCCGTGCCGGTCATTACGTTTACTATCCTGATTTTCTTAACAGTGGGCATTTACTTTGTGGCGCGCCAGACACACCACATTCCACCTAAACAGGATGCTTTTATTGTGATTGTCTCGCATGATCATGAAAAACAGATTGTACCAAGCCATAAGCAAACGGTCGGCACCCTTCTGCAAAAACTGCACATTCAGCTGGCCGAAGGTGATGTTGTTGAGCCGGCCGCTAATACTCTAATCAGACAGGATGACTTTCGTATTAATGTCTATAGGGCCGTGCCGGTCCAGATAGTTAATGGCGCCCAGAAAACGTTTGCTTTTAGCGCTGCTACCACCCCGCGAGCGATTGTTCAGCAAACCGGCCAGCAAGTAAACGCTGAAGACTGGGTCAACACGGTGCCTTCGCAGGACTTTATCCAGACCGGAGCCATTGGCGAGCAGGTAGTAATTGATAAAGCGACACCGGTCAACGTTGATCTTTATGGCGCGCCGGTGGTGCTACGCACTCATGCAAAAACTGTTGCTGGTTTAATGGCCGAAAAACATATAGTCTTAACTAAACAGGATCACTTAAGCACACCGCCCAGCACACCGATAACACCCGGCCTGAGTATTGCTTTCCTGCGGACTGGCACCAAGACAGAAACCGATAAAGAGGTGATTCCAACGCCGATCCAGACCATCAATGATAACTCGCTGGCTTATGGTACTAATGCTGTGCGCCAACAAGGCTCGCCTGGCGAACAAACCGTAACCTATCAAATACAACTTAACAATAACGTCGAGGTCGGACGCACGATTATCCAGAAGGTGATTACCAAAAATCCGGTTACCCAAATTACCGCCATGGGTACCAACTTGAGTGGTATCAAGGGAGACATGGCATTGGCCGGCATTGGCCCAGGCGATTACCAATACGCCGATTACATTATCAGCCACGAGTCCGGCTGGCGGCCTAATGCCACTAACGGTAGCGGTGCCTACGGCCTCTGCCAGGCCACGCCCGGCGGCAAAATGGCTTCTGCTGGCGCCGACTGGCAGACCAACCCGGTCACCCAGCTGAAGTGGTGCAATGGCTACGCCTCGCGCTACGGCGGCTGGGCCGGCTCCTATAACCACTGGGTAGCCAACCACAACTGGTAACATCTATGCCTGACTTGCCAGCCAAGAAATCGCTGGGCCAGCACTGGCTGGATGATACCGCTAGTCTAGAAGGAATCTGCCAAGCGGCCGATATTCAACCTGATGATACGATATTGGAGATTGGGCCAGGCCCAGGGAGTCTTACCAAGTTGCTGGTCAAGAAGGCGGGGCGGGTTATTGCTGTAGAATTCGATACAAATTTAGCTGCTGACTTGCCCAGCCGCGTCAAAGCCGACAACCTGGAAGTGATCGAACAGGATATCTTAAGCTTTTACCTGACCAGCCTCCCGCAAGACTACAAAATAGTCGCCAACATACCATATTATCTGACCAGCAATTTGATCCGCGCTATCAGCGAAACGCCTAATCCGCCAGCCAGCGCCACCATCTTGGTCCAAAAAGAAGTTGCCCAGCGGGTAGCGGCCGAACCTGGCGCCATGTCGATTCTGAGCGTCACGGCGCAGTTCTACTGGCAAGTCGGCCTCGGCCAAATAGTGCCGGCCGAGCTATTCACTCCGCCGCCAAAAGTCGACTCACAAGTTTTGCTACTAAACCGCCGCCCAGAACTGCTTTTCCCGGACGTTGACACCAAAACTTTCTTTCGCTTAGTAAAAGCCGGCTTTGCCCAGCGCCGCAAAACTCTGCTTAATAGTTTAAGCTCAGGATTACACATCGACCGGGACAAAGTCGAAGACATTTGCCAACAAGCCAATATTGAGCCCGCCCGCCGCCCGCAAACTCTCAGCCTAAAAGAGTGGCACCAGATCTACCAAGTTATAAATCCTTGATGTGTTAAGTGTTCAGGCATAGAATAACGTTATGGGACCAACCAACAATCTTGGCTATCTTATCCAGCACCTGGCAGCCGTTATGGGCCGCCAGTCCGACCAGGTTTTGCAGGAACAGCTTGGCATCGGCCTGTCGCAGTTCAAGATCTTGATGGTGCTGGAGTGGAACCCGCGCGTCCAGCAAAAAGCTATCGCCGACGCGCTGGGCCAGACCGAATCCAGCATCAGCCGCCAGATTAAATTACTGAAAGATAAAAAGCTACTGGTCACCAAACCGGACTCGCAAAACCGCCGCCGCCACATTACCGCGCCTACCACGCTGGGCATGCAGGTAACCGAAGCCGCTACGGCTAGCATGCGCCGCAGTTTTGGCCCGGAATTCGCCGGCCTGGGCGACGATCAGTTAATGCAATTAGTCACCGGCCTCCAGCAATTGCACCGGGTGGTCTGCCGCCCCGGCAAACTCGGCGCCTGCGACCACCCCCTCGGTCTATAAAGAAGGTATTGCTAAGTAATAGAAAAAGTTTTATAATCTTCATAATGATTAGGCGTCGAGAAGTATTAGGTAATCCAGATGAACTCTTAGTAGAAAGCCAGCATAGGCAAAGTTCTTATAAAATGCCATTGGCAATCATCCACCTGCTAGATATTAAACTAGAGCAAACAAACTCTGGGCTGGAACAGGCTGGCGAAGAACGAGCTACGCGCAACGAGATGGTGGGGATGTTAATCGCGACGGCGTGCCGAGAAGACACCGCGGGCTTAAGCTTAGAAGAGCGTATATTGTTCTATCGGGAAATGACAATAGGTGACCTCTTACCAGAGACCGTTAGCCACTAGCGTTTCTTGACCAAAGGTGCTATAATACTCGGTTACGGGGCTGAATTTTAAGCTCGACGTTGGTCTTTATCGGTTATATCAGCAGGTCGCTTGTCAGCGTATAGGCAAAACTTTTAGATGCAAATTCTAAAATTCGCGAGTTTTCAACTGCATTCGCAGATAGCCTCAAAGCTACCTTCGGTGTTCGTGATCTCGCACCAGCTTTAGTTTAATTATTAGAGCCGTGCCGCGTGTGACACCAGATAATGCAAAGGCGCGCTATATCATCTGGATGCTCGACTAGAATTGTCCTAGCTAGTCGCTAAGACTTTGGACTTTGAGGAACGGTTTTTTGGTCATTTAACGGCCGGACCTCAAGATTTTTAAATGACCTAAGCCTGTAGACGATTAACCAAGATAAACCGGCGGACGTGGGGGCAGTACCCACCAGCTCCACCAAAAACGCATCAGCGAAAGCTGGTGTTTTTTTGTTATGATTAATTCATGTCAACCGACGAGCGATCAATTAGGTGGTATAACGAGCATGCGGAGGAGTATACCGCGCATGTTCGGAATCCTGATGATAGTATCTTCCACTCGCTTTATGAAAAACCGGCAATGTACTATC
>CAYRVE010000053.1:0-4894 GCA_964427685.1 uncultured Candidatus Saccharibacteria bacterium
TTCCGATCTCTGCCAGATAACTCCGCGTAGAACGATATCGAGTAAGAAGTGTTGCTGGTTAGGGCGACCGGGTATTTAGCACCGCTCAAAGTCGCTGGCGCTGAGCCATTGTTGGTAATCTGCATGGCACTTGACCCATATGGGGCCCCGACGCCAGCTACTGTCGATATAGTCATATTGGTGCCTTTAGCCGACCAGCCATTGGTATCTTGCTCAAAGCTGCCATTAGTCACCAGGTTGCTGGCCGGGTAGTTGGTGTTGATACCGAACAAAGTATCAGTGTTATCAGACCCGGCGGCATTCTGGATCTGGAAAGCGGTGGCAGAGTTGGTGGTATTTTGGAAAAGCGCCGAGCCATTATCCGTCAGGTTGCCGCTCACAATCAGCGCGCCGTCAGTTTTGAGTGTACCAGCCGCTGAGCGGTACAGATTAGTGTCGGTACCTAGATATATACCGCCGGTGGCTGCCGTGGTATTGGTCCCTACGGTCAGGACGCCGTTGCCAGGTACAGCCGCAGGACCAACCGCCAGCTGCTGACTAGAGGTATTAGCCACCAAGAGACTTTGGCCGGCAGCATTTTGTATCTGAAAGGCCGCAGTGGAGTCAACGGCGTTCTGTGCCAAGAGAGTGCCAGTGAACTTATTGTTGCCGGTAAAGGTCTGTGGGCCGGTACCATTCAGGTAAGCCACGTTTGTCAGTGTGCCGGACGTATTTATATTGACGCCGTTCAGCAAGTAGGCGGTATTTGTATTGATATTACCGTTTACATCGAGAGTATAGCCGGGCGTGGCGGTGTCGATGCCAACCTTTGTATTAGCCGTGCAACCATTGACGCCGCTCACACAGCCCAGAGTCAGGCTATCGTTCTGATTCACGACGGCTGCGTAACCGATAGCGGAGGCATTTTGCAACTGCGTAGTCGAGCCCGGGCCAGACTGGCTGCCGATAAAGGTATTATTGGAGCCCGTCGTGTTAGCATTTGCTCCTACGGTGGTATAACCAGCCTGGTAACCCAGCGCAACATCGTAATATCCCGTGCTGCTCGTGAGAGCATTGCGGCCAACCGCCACATTTTCACTACCACTAACATTTGAACCAAGTGCCGCGCTGCCTATCGCGACGTTATTGTCGCCATCTTGATTTAACTGTAAGGCGCCTTGACCGAAAGCATTATTGTGGGCGCCATCAGTAAGCGATGACAGCGCTCCAGCGCCAAGACCGTTATTATCAGCACCAGTCTGGGTGCTATTGCCGGCTCCGCCGACAAACACGTTATTCGTAGCCCGCATTTGCAAGGCAGTGTTGCCGCCGATTCTGTATACACCAGTAGTATTAATATCGCCAGCTACGTCCAGGGTGTAGGCGGCGGTCGCCTGGCCTATCGCTAGCCGAGTATTTGTCGTATCGGCAACCAGGAGATTGCTCGTGCCGGCGGCGTTCTGGATTTGGAAGGCAGAGGTGGAGTCAACGGCATTCTGTGCCAAGAGAGTGCCGGTGAACTTATTATTACCAGTAAACGTCTGCGGACCGGTACCGTTTAAGTAAGCTACGTTGGTGAGCGTGCCGGCAGTGTTGATATCTACGCCATTGATCTTGTAGGTTTGTCCGGAAGCAATGTTCACGCCGGAAGCCAGGGTGCCTACGTCAGTTATATTAGTGAAACTGCCGGCTGTCAGGTTGGAGTTAGTGATATGCCCGTTGACGATAGCCGATCCGTTATACTGCAGTACATCCCCAGAGGCTAAGGAGCCCAGTGTAACTGTCGTTCCCTGCAGTTTAGCGATAGTCGGGTTCGGATAGCTGCCGGTCAGGTCGCCGCCAGCGGCACCAACAGCGGTACAGTTGGCCAAGGTCGCCGCGCAAAGCGTGTCGTTACCGGTAATAGTTGGTAGGGTCAAGGTGAAGTCCCCGATGTTTGGCGTAACCGGGCCAGCCAGAGTAAGGTTACCCGCGCCACCCGCGCCTTGGAAGATTATGGCGCCAGTGTTAGTCGAGGCTGTACCTAGAGTCAGGGCATTAGCGCCCTGGATAGCAACCGTTCCAGACGCCGTTACAGTACTGCCGCTTTGGCTCAGTAAAGAGTTGCCTACGCTAGAGCCGCTGCCAGTAAATACCGCTATCGTGCCCGCGGTACCTCCGCCGGTTATACCGCCGCCGCTACCGGCGCAATTACCCAGGGTTACCAAGCAGATGGTATCGTTCGAACCGCCAGCGATGCTCGGCAGATTGTAGCCGGCATTTCCGCTGCCGCTAGGAGCCGTAGCCCTGATAACTGACAGGTTGCCATTAGTATTATTCGCCAGATTAATCACCCCTGTCGTAGAGCCAGCCGAACCTAATGTGACTCCACTAAATGTTGGCGACGAGGTTGTAGCGATATCTTGCGGCAATGACAACGTAACATTGCCGCTGGCCGCCGAAACATTCAACTGGCCGGCCGTACCTGCCAGACTAAGCACCCCGCTATTGCTGATAGTCAGTCCGTTAATACTAACTCCCAAACCCGCGCCCAGCGCCAGGGCACCGGTCTGCCCCTGTAAGCTGGTCACCACTTTGGCATTAACACTGTTATTAATCTGTTGCAACAGCGTATTAGAAACCGAAATTTGATTGCCGTTAGCGGTCAAACCATTGCCCAGGCCGATATCACCGCCCAGACCGCCTATCGAGCTAACCCCCTGCTGTGGCGACAAGCTAACAAACTGCGAACCGTTGTAATAAAATGGTGTATTAGCTGTCTTATCGTAGTAAATTTGACCTGTAACAGGTGACGTGGGCTGTGATGTAGGTGTCACGACTATTGTATTATTTACCTTCAGTTGACCATTTATGGTCAGTTGGCTAGCATTTCCTACCTGTAACGCCTGGTTGGCCTGGACACTACCGAGAGGCAGGTTGCCAACAGCGTAACTGGCCGGCGAGCTGCTGGATTTACCAGATTGGGGGTTATGCTTGGATAGCAGGAAAAAGCTGCCGCCAGATATAACGATAATAGCCAATAAAACTAAAGCGGTAGTCATCAGGGCTGCCGTATTGTAGCCGAACAGCGAAAAGCGGCCGCGCCGCACTATACCGGCTGTAGGTTCGATATTGCTATTAGGCAATTCCTGATTCGCTTCGACTCCGGCCAAAGGCTCAAGTGATTCAGACATAACGTCATGCAGATACGCGGTGGTCGGAGTGGCAGCTGGTGCGGGATTAGCTGACACCGGCTGTTCCGGTTTTACCTGGGGGTTAGCTGGCATGACAGCCGGCACACTGCCCCTTTCGTCAGCCAGGACGAACGGCTCGCGAATCACGTGATTCTGCAGTAAAACAGCGGCGATACGCTGGACTTCGCGGCCCAGGGCTGATTCCAGCCGTTTAGCTTTATAGACAGCCAAGGCCCGCAAGTTGCGCTGCAATCGTTTCCGGCAGACCGGCGAACAGGTCTTAGCATCCTTCCTTCCCTGAAAGGAGGTCCTGCATATCCGACAGATTTTTGCTTTTTCAGCAGTCATTTTTTGATTTTTTGGGTTTTGTTTTTGGTTTTTGTCTTTACGGCCGTTGCGCAAATATAGTGCTCAATATAAAGCATAATTGTGACTTTGTCAATCTGTTATATGTGTGACGTACGGCTTGTCCAACAAGTCATTTTTGGGCGTGTTTCTTGGCGAAAATACCGTAATGCCTGAATAACTTATGGGTGTTTTACTTCTTAAACAGCCCTGTAGCGTCACATATGCGGTGTCTACGTAAATTCATAAAAGTTGACTGCGATTACGCGCCACCACTTATAAACTGTCGTTTTACCAAAAGTTATCCACAGCTAAATAGTGGTAAGTTGTACCCTGTTAACGGAGTAGAAGGAAGATGGTTAGGCCGGAGATTATAGTGGTCAGCAAGGCCAGAGCCAAAACTGATCCGAGTGTCCGGAAGACAGCGTATTTGGCTAGAGGGTTGCGGCCAACAGAGACGAGACTGCCGTAAATCGAAGCATAAACCAAGGTTATAAGGATTACCACGGTAATGATAGCGACCGCCATGCTAATCACCACTCTCCCTGTTGATACGACGTGACCGGTAATAGCTTTGGCAATTTTCTGCAGATTATTGATATTTGTCGGCGGCGCGGTGCTATAGGTGCTAATAGCGATATTTAGCCGAACATAACCGACCTTAACCGAGCTGTTTTGGCCGTTCTTAGTCTTGATTGTCTCGGCGGTAGCCCCTGTAGTGCTATCGTTAAAATCGGTCTGGGCCAGCCCTATCACTCGAGAGCCAGATGTTGAGGCCCTCATGCCTACCCCGTTAAAGGGCGAGACCGCTATCTGGTCGCCAACTTTAATATTACCGTTCAGCGTGCTTACCAGAGTCGGCACAGTGCCCGTGGTAGCCACCTGGACCCTCCCAGAAGCCGCGTCAACGGCTACAAGCGAGTTATTGTCGGCTGAAGCCACTCCAAGCAGCTGCGCGCCATTATCGACGCTAGCGGGGACGACATAGCCCGCCCGTTGGGAGTTAAGGCTAACGAGACTACCACTGGCGATCTTGGCCGTAGACTGGTAGGAACGCGATATATTGGCAGACGTAGCGCCGGCCGGCGCTAATCCCAGCGTGAAAAGGGTTAACCCTAACCCTGCTATAAGTAATCCGGCACGCCATCCTCTACGCATGATGTTTATGATTATACCAATTAACTCGGTGAGTGTCCTTGTGGCTGCTTTTAAAAATTTTGTACCCAGATAGCCGCCAGGACCATTTAACAGGTTAAAATGGTCTCATAAATTGTAGGATTTACATCAATATATAATATACGGTCTTGTCCCGGTGTTGAGTTTTATCTGTTTTTTCGCTAAAATACATCGGTACTTACAGATGTGGGGGCATAGCTCAGTTGGCTAGAGCACCTGCT
>CAYRVE010000054.1:0-923 GCA_964427685.1 uncultured Candidatus Saccharibacteria bacterium
CCGCCCAGCGTCGACGGCGGGAAAGATATTGACGCTATAACTATGCCGTTCTGAGAGGCGATATTAACGATTTCACGAACTGCTTCAGCCTGGCTTTTATCCTGAGGCACAATCGCCTGAGCAATCTTTTCCAGGTTGGCATACCTTTTAATATTCGATTGAGCTATCTCAAAACTTGCCTGTTCTTGGTCAAGAGCTTCGCTTTTAGCCTTGAGATTAAGCTGTGACCGTGAAGCCAGTAGCCCGTCAGCTTTATAAGCGCCCAACGGTAAAGCAATCAGTAAGAGGACAATTAGGCCCAGCAAGCCTCGGTATATATGCTTGCTAGTAATGCTCATGGCTTTGCCGCCTTGCTGTTAATGAACAGGAACGGGTTATTTTTGGCGAAGAGGGCGCGGATCGTTACTTGGCAGGGGTAGTCTTTGTTAGCGGCGTTGTCGCAATTAATGTTTACTATATCTGCTTTATCAAATATCTTATTGGAGGGATCCGACAGATTGACCTGGACCTGTGTCGCGGTCTTATAATCAACCGCATTAGCGGTTATATCTAATCCGCCCTGAACTCCATTTATATCCAAGCCTGTCAAAATGGAGTTTGCTGGCATGCTGGCGCCAATCTGTTTGATGAGCTGGGAAAATAGTATTTCTTTCCCCAAAACCTTGACGACCAGTTTAAGGCTGTTGCTGATATCCAAGACGTGGGTCTGGGCCCCAGTGAAATCTTCTTTTTTGAACTGTGCTTCAGACGCGGCAATCTTGTGATTGTAATGGTTGGTTGACTGTTGCAGAACCAGCAGTCCGTAAGTCGTTATGATGCCCAGACCAACTAGTGCGATGGCGCAACCGACGGCCCATTTGCGCAAACCGACATTGCGCCGGGCGTAGCGGTAATTATCCTTCACCGGCGGTGGCAGCAGATTA
>CAYRVE010000054.1:933-4893 GCA_964427685.1 uncultured Candidatus Saccharibacteria bacterium
CAGATTAATCATTGCGAAACACCTCGTTCGGTTGTACCAGACTTAAACCGGCAGCAGTGGAGTACATTGGCCGGTCGGATGCGTCCGGCGGCTGAAGCCCTTTATAATCCAAATACTGCCAAGGGTCGCTATGGCGTACAGCCAAATGCAGGGTAGCTGTTAAGTATTCATCAAGACCAGGCATATTAGCGCCCCCGCCCAAAGTAATAACCTGCTCCAGTGGCCGCTTTGATCCATAACGCTCGCCGTAATAACGAACCATCCGGCGGATCTCTTTGACGATTTCCTGAAGAATAGGCTCTAAAGCTTGCTTAACTTCGGCCTGTTTTTTACTAACGCCCAGGCCATAGCGGGTTTTGATTAGAGCCGCTTCTCTCGACGTCACAGCGAGCTTATCTTTAATTGACTGGGTAAAATCTTCGCCGCCGCCCTGCACTGTACCAGTAATTAAAACCTGCTTGTCAAAAATACTGATATCAGACGAAACCGCTCCTAAATTGATAATAATAGCCGGTATGTCGCTTTGGCTATCTAGCGTGAATAAACGTCCTAGCGAACCCAGAGTCGGTTCAATCAAAACCGTTTCTAGGCCGAGGATCTGGGCTAAATTTAGGTATGAATCGACAATATTTCGCGGTGTGGCGGCGGCAAATAACTCCGTCGCGCCGTCGACTTGGCCGACAACCTCGTAATCTAAATACAATTCTTCTAGTGGCAGCGGGATGTATTGTTCGGCTTCCAACTGGACTGCTTCATCTAATTCTTTTGACTTCAGATCGGGTAGACGCAGGGAGCGGGTAAAAGTCCGGTAGGCCGGTATAGCTATAGCTACTCTCTTAGTTGTAATGTCGCCGATTAGTTGCTTACGGAATAGTTCTAGGGCGGCTTCAGCGACAATTTCCGGGCGGATAATGACTCCGTCTTCCTGAGATGCGGTATCAAAATTAGTGGCGCCATAACCGATTAGGCGTGGCGGCGCGTGTTTAACGCCCGCTTTAATTGGCTCAGCCGCGACTTGCATGACTTTCATAGAGCCGTGGCCGATTTCTAGCCCGAACAGCGGCTTATCATGGTAAAAATTTGGTGTTTTCGTTGTTTTCATGGCGACTACCCACCTAGGCCTGGTCTCGTTTCAGTTATTAATTATACAGTTAAAGCTGGTTGGGGTACAGTTCTTGGTAACTACTGATAGTCCAGGTACGGGCACCTGAAGATAACGTCGTACCGAAGGTTACCGTACCGGCGCCGCTCATATCGACAGTTTGGCCAATAGCCGAGCCAACATTACCGCTGCCAGTGACCGTTATCTTGCCCCAGTAGGAGTCAAATACCATGCCTGGCAAACTGGCCGCGCCACCAATACTTACTGTCTGGGTGCCTGACGATGTTTTTAGGTCATTGCCGCTTAGGCTCGTACAGTTTGGGTTACAGCTGGCAGTGCTCTTGAAGCTGATGAACTCTATGCCGGTACCGTAGGAGTTAGCTATTAGCTGGGCGGAGCCACCAACCGTAATCGTACCGTCAACTATGATCACCGGCCGGGTCGTGCCGGCACTGTTATCAACAGTTATCTTAGCCGCGCCGCCGATGTCAAGGTTGCCGGTTATGTAGGTATTGCCTTTGACAACCAGGTTACAGCTGCTGGCTACGCTAACGTTTCCAGTTAGTTTGAGATTGGCCGGCCAAGTGCGGTTAAAGGGGAAGGAATTACAAACGTAGGTGTTGCTGTTGCCAGCGCCAGTAGTAGTTACGGCGGCAATCTGAGCACTTCGGTCGTAGGTAGGCGCACTGACCGTCGGAGCGGTGCAGCCCGGTTGCAGCCCGGCGCCACCGTTGCCGCCTTGGATGTTATGGTTCGGACCGGTAGTGGTCTGGCCAGTCGCGCAGACCGTGCCGTAAATGTTGGTGCTAAATGCCAGGCTGATTGGCTGGGTTGAGGCGCAAACCTGCGGATATGTTGGGCCTGGGCTGTTGCCGGTCGGGCAAGCATCATTAGCAACATTAACTGTTAGAGGCTGGCTGCTGGTGCCGATTTTTGAAGCACCTGACAAAGTAATCGTTCCATTGACGTATACCGAGGAATTAGTAATAGCGGCGCTCCCGCCAAGTATCAAGCCACCAGGACCAGAGTACACGGAATATCCCTGCGAGCTGGTGCCGACGGCAGTGACACGGACGATCCGCGTACTGGCCGGCGTGGTGGTGTTGTGGTAACGGTAGACTTTTCCGGTAGAGGTAATTACCCGTCCGTTAGCGTTGCTGGGATCATTTGTAATGGTTGTTGTGTAAGTACCCAGACCCTGAGTGGTATTGTTAAAAAACTGCTGAGCTGTCGGGTAGCCACCGAAATTATCATTCGTGTTGAGTTGTTGGAGCGATTGCTCCACCCCGGCCTCGGCCGCTAGCGAAGCATTGGCCGTGTATGTATCTTTGCTGGTCAACAGGAATTGGCTGGAAGTGGAGCTGACCAGCGCGAAACCAACGATTATCATGGCGCTGATAGCGATGATTACGCTAATTAATATTAGACCATCTTGTTTGTCACGCTTAATCATTGCGGAATACCATCCTTGTCGTGTAATCGGCATTTACCGGCTGGCCGAAAACTTTTTTCGTAACTATTACGTGCAGTTCTATGGAGCGGGCGTCAACCGGTGAAACCGACTGGTTTTGGCCGTCTAAATAAGTAACGGTGAAGGCGCTGACATTGTGCAACAGCTCTTTGTCGGCTGGGCATGAACTGGTGGCACTAGCCGCCGGGCAAGTGGTTACTGCGGCGTTGCCACTGACCGGCGCGGCGATAACCCGCTTATATAATGTCCCATTTTGCACGAAATAAACAATGTTATTTTTTTCGGTAATGTAGTTAGCGGGATCTGAAAAAATAATACTGCCGGACTGCTTTTTGGCGGCAGTGGCCAGCACTAGCGTGGAACTGTTTGATTGCCAGCCGTATTGGTTGCCGGAACCGCCCGGGCTATTGGCATCCTGCCAGCGGTTATTCTGGTCGGCGTTAGCGCTTAACCTGATGTCATTGCCGGCCAGGTCCAGGCTTTGCTCGGTTTCTTTGATTAGCGTGTCGCGGTTAGTGGCCAATGTGCTTTGCTGGAGGTTGCTGAGCATGTAATTAGTTAGCACAAGCACTATCATGGTGGTGACCACTATCGAGACCAAGGCTTCCACAAGCGTAAAACCGGAAGTATCAAGCCGCTTCATTGGGTGATGCCTATCACACCTATCAGGGAGCTTAGCGTAACGTTCTGCTGTTTGCCCTCGGCTTTGTAGGTCACCGTTACGTCAACTCGCCGCAAATCCGTCGCCGGCTGGCTGACTTGCACTGAACCGCTACTGCCGCGCGGCAAACTACCAGGCAGCTGCGAAGTAAAGTCTATTGATTGGCCTGGCGTTAGAGAAGCGTAATTATCATTGCGCAGAGTCTCTATTTCACGCTGTGCTGCTCGCGTAGCTGTATCAGCGTAAATAGTCTGCTGCTGTATGTTCCGGATACTTATAAATAAGCTAGTTAGGGATGCGATTGCGATGCCGATAACGGCAATTGTAACCAGCAGCTCGACTATCGTAAAACCAGGCGCCTCGTTGTTTATCTTGCTCATGCTTGATTATAGTATATGTATCCGCCGCCATTTAGCAAAAGACCCCCGGTATTCCGGAGGTCTGAAGCGGAAGTTAACTTGATCTAGTCAAGGTTAGACTTCTGGTACTGGCTTTGTCCGTTAACCTTGCCTTCGTAGTCAGCGGTTAAGGTGTACTTGGCACAGGTGGTGTCATCGCTCTCACAACTGGCGCCGCTGCTGTTAGTGACAGCATACGAGTATGACTTTTCGGTCGGCGTTGCAACCAGGGTTTTACTGCTGCTGGGGTTAGATGGGTCAGTTAGCGCGGTGGTATCAAGACTCTTCATGTTTGTACTCAGCCAGCTAGAGTCGTTCATATTATCTA
>CAYRVE010000055.1:0-4583 GCA_964427685.1 uncultured Candidatus Saccharibacteria bacterium
CATTACGGCGAGTAGCTCACCTTGCCGGTGTCTGCCACGGCGGTCAGCCAAGTCTGGCCGGGGTTTAGCCTGATGCTCTTGCCGCTGGCGTCTTTGAAGGTGAACTGAGCGTTGTTGCTGGTTTTGGCCCAGGTGCCGGTGATGACGCCACCGTCCTGGAAGACATAAACTGGGCCGCTGCCGATGGTGCCGTAATTTGAATAGTAAGCGCCGCTGCTGTCCAGCGCGCCTAACGAGTAAGGCATAACCATGGCAATCACGACGGCGGGAGTAAGCTGCTTGCCAGTGTCGGCGTCTGTGTGTGGCGCCCCGCCTACACTGCGAGCGTAGTTGTTACTGGTCGCGTTGTAATCGTAATGCACGTTGTAAAGCGGTCCGGACATCGTCAAGTTAACGCTTTTGGCGGCCGGCGCTACCTTCTTGTTTGGAACAGCCTTTTTCTTGCGAACGAAGCCAGTGTAATTGCTGGTGGTGTAGCCTTTCTGGACCTCTAGCTGGTTGAGCGCGGCGATAGATGTGTAGACGTTATGCGGAGCCGCCCGACTGCTGATGCGGTGGTAGGAACCGCCATTGGCAAACTGGTCCAAGTCGCGGACGTGCCAGGCCTTGATATCGGCTAACGCTTCCGGGCTGCCGCCGACGTGGGCGTAACCGGCGTCAAAACCGAGCACCCATTGCAAGAAATATGGCCGGGCACTGCGGATTGGCCCGACATTGCTGGGCGCGGTGTCCTGGTAGAGCGCCATAAAGCGCGTAACGCCGCCCTCGGCAATGGCCTCAAATACTACGCCGGCTTGGCTGAGTCCGGACTGCGGCCGGGCGTCAGGGCTGTTCTCTACCATCACGCCGGTAACGGTTCGTTTGTTGACGCTGGGGTCAACCTGTAAACCAGTCAAGGTCGAAGGCACGGTCATTTGGCCGGTGATTTTGGGGATTGGTTTGAGGGTAGCTGGCTTGCTCTTATGGAATAGTAGGTAGCCGCCGACAGCCAGCAACAACAAAATTATGATAAAAATTATCCACTCTTTTTTGCCAGGCGGCCAATTGAGCTTATCGAACTTGTTCCATTTTGATTTTGATTTTTTGGGCATGTCAGAATTCTTTCCTATAGGATTATCCGGCATGTCGCTGACCGTTTCGGGAGTGCTTGGCAGTTCCTCGGCAGCGGCTTCTTCCGGGGTCTTAAATGTTTCATTTTGGTCGAGTGCTGGCTGGGCCGCGGGTTCCACGGGCTCGTCCGGCACCGACTCATCCGGCCGTTTGGCCGGCCTGATGTCGCTATCCATAGAGCCTATTATATCAACGCTTATGGTTTTAGACTAGTTTATTTAAGGGCGGCGAGTTGTTCGTCGATGCGGGTCAGGCTGCGGTCTTTGCCAAGGATGGCCAGCGTGTCGGCCAAGCCGGGGCTGGCTGGCGCCTGGGTGGTAGCGATGCGGATTAGGCTGAATAATACGGCCGGTTTTTGGCCGGTTTGCTCGAGTAGGTTATTCAGGCGTTTGGTCAGGTCTTCGGTGTTAAAATCGCTTTGCTCCAGACTAAGCCTAGCCTTTTCTAGCAGGTCCTTTAATTCATTTGGTGAGAGTTTTTTGAGCTGTTTGTGGCCGGTGATGAGTTCTGGATTGACTGGCAAATCGGTGAAGAAGAAGCTGGTTAGCTCTGGCAGTTCAGCGAAATATTTCAGCCGCTCGCGGATTATGCTCAGGACACGTTCCTTATAATCATCATCGTAGTCCCCTGCTTCGTCAGGCCAGAAATCTTTGGAGCGTTTGTATAGTTCGCCAGGGTCAATTTTGTCGCGGATCCAGTAGCCGTTCATCCATTCCAGCCGCCGATCATCGAAATGCGCGCCGCCTTTGTGTACTTCGCCGAGATTGAACTTTTTGATAAGTTCCGGGGCTGTGAAAATCTCCTGCTCAGTGCCATCGTTCCAGCCGAGCGTGGCCAGGAAGTTCAGCATGGCTTCCGGCAAGTAGCCTTCTTTGGCGTAGTCGAGGATGTCCTTGGCGCCGTCGCGTTTGCTGAGCTTCTTGTTGCCGCCAGGCGCCATGACGTACGGCAAGGTGGCCAGTACCGGCGGCGTAAGACCGAGCGCTTCATAAAGATTTAAGTATTTTGGCACTGATGACAGAAATTCCTGGCTGCGTATTATGTGCGTAATTTCCATTTCGGTGTCATCAACGATGTGGGCGAAGTTGTAGGTCGGATAGCCGTCAGACTTTATAAGTATAAAATCATCGACTACTTCCGGCCCGGTGCTCAGCTCGCCCATGACGGCGTCAGCCCATTTATAATCTTTGGGGTCTGATTTGAAACGCAGCGGCTTGCTGCCGTCCCATTCGGGCGGGTTTTGGGGTCGGTGCTCGCGGAACAGGAAAGGTTTTTTGGCGGCTTTGGCCTGGTCGCGGAAAGCTTGGACTTCTTCAGGAGAATACGGGTCGGCGTAGGCCCGGCCTTTTTCAATTAATTTCTCAGCCCACCTTTTATAAATATTCAGTCGGTCGGATTGCTTGAACGGCCCTTCGTCCCACGTGACGCCGATCCATTTTAGGCTATCCTGGATATGCTTGACACTGCCGGGGACCTCGCGGACTTTGTCGGTGTCTTCGATGCGGAGGATGAATTGACCGCCTGTCTGCTTGGCTACCAGCCAGGCGAATAAGGCGGTACGCACGCCGCCGACGTGCAAAAAGCCGGTCGGACTGGGTGCGAAGCGGGTGCGGGCGGGTTTCATTAAACTCTATTATAAGAGAAAAGCGGCTTTCTCGGAACAGGCGCTAGGCGCGGGCGTGTTTTCTGACGAAGTGCAAGCGGCGTTTCTTATGGGTTTTGGGGGCTGGTTCCAGATGGCTGGTGGCCTGCTGGACGGCGCGCTCGAAAATATCCGAGGCGTCTGGCGCCGGCTGGCGCTTTGGCAAGCTGGCGGGCGCGGTCGCCTGGACGGGTGCCGGGCTGGGCTTGGCGACAGTCACAGTCACAGTGTAGGCCGACTGGCCCTGGCTGAAATTAAAGTGGGATATTAACCGGCTCTTTTTTATGTGACTGGCGTGTTGCAAGCGTTTGGGGTCGGGATTGCCGAAAGATAACTTTGGCACGACCGGCGCAGCAGGCTGTTCGACAAAAGTGCCGGTGTGGCCCTGGGCTTTGGCGTGGCGTTTTAGGCTGGCCGGAGGTTTTTTTACGGCCCTACGCATCAGGGTGGTGGAGCGCTGCTGTGGACGCCGCGATAATTTTTTGGCGGGTTTCCGGGCAGCACTGTGGCGGTGCTCGGTAGGCGCCGGTTTAGGATGGTCGTGATGGACGGTAATCGGTTTGATGACGGGCGTATGTCCAGGCTGGCCTAGCGCCGCGCCGGTATGAGCGTCATAGCGCTGGCCGTTAATCTCGATAATATTGCTTTTTTTGCCCATTTTTATCCGTGGTTTTTGTCCTATTTGACTTATACACATAATAAACCCTCTTGATGAGTTCCGCAAGTACCCGCATACTAATTAGGACGTATATTTATGGAATTTCTTGACCCCGCCAAACAAGCCCGACATCGCCTGATTATGTGGATCGGCTATGTATTGATAGCCGGCGGCATCGTGGTCGGCGCGCTTGTCCTGTTGTACCAGGCTTACGGCTTTGGTATCGGCAAAAACGGCACGGTCATTCAGAGTGGCCTGGTGTTTTTGGCCAGCCAGCCGCATCCGGCCAGCATCTCATTAAATGGCAAGCCGAACAGCCACCAGACAAATTCCCGGATTGCCTTGCCGGCCGGCATTTACCGCGTCCAGCTAGCCCGCAGCGGCTATCGCTATTGGCAGCGTACTATCGAGGTGGAGGGGGGCGATGTCCAGCATTTTGATTATCCTCTGCTGATTCCTACGAAACTGACCAGCAAGAAACTACAGGCCTTCACGCCGGCTCCGGGGCTGGCCACCCAGAGTCCAGACCGCCGCTGGCTGATGGTTGAAAAGCCGGGTTCGATAAATGATTTCAGCGTCTACGACCTCAAGAGCCCAACCAAAACGCCACTTGACCTCAATCTGCCCGATAACCTGTTGACCAAACCCACCACTCCTGGCGAAACCTGGCAATTGGAAGAATGGGCTGATGACAACAGGCACGTTGTTCTGCAGCATAATTACGACGGCAAGAGCGAGTTTGTCTTGGTGGACCGGACCGACGCCAGCAAATCTGAGAACTTGGACAAGGTGTTATCGGCTGACCCAGCCAAGCTGACTCTGCTCAATAAAAAATACGACCAGTATTATTTGTATGATGCTAAAACCGCTGTCTTGCAAAAGGCTACGCTGGCCGCACCGGCGCCCGCGACGGTGCTGGAGCATGTCCTTAATTATCAATCTTACGCTAGTGACACGCTACTGTACGCCACCGATAGCGGCGCGCCGGCCGGCAAAGTGCTGGTGCGGCTGAAGATTGGCGACCAAACCTACCCGGAGCGCACTTTTCCGGCCGCCGGCACCTACCTGCTGAACCTAACCAAATATAGCGGCACGCTGTACGTGGCGGTCGGCGCTAGCAATGTCGATCGAGTCTATGTTTATAAAGACCCGCCCGGCCAGCTCAGCGAGCTG
>CAYRVE010000056.1:0-4440 GCA_964427685.1 uncultured Candidatus Saccharibacteria bacterium
CATAGCGCTTAACGTTTGATAGATTGGATGCCACCAGCTCCTCCGCCTTATTCTGCAAGTCCATGTTGAGGGTTGTAACTACTTGCCAGCCGCCGCGCTGAACAGTCGCCGCACCGTAGGTTTGCTCCAATTCTTGCTTGGCCGCCAGTACGAAGTAAGGCGCCTTGATGCCCTGGTACTTCGGTTCCTGCTGGTGTATCTGGGCCAGGACATCAACTTTTTTGGCGTCTTCAGCCTGTTGTTTGGTTATGTAGCCTTGGGTTACCATCAAATTCAGGATATGTTGCTGGCGGCCAATCAGCGCTCCTTGGTCAAAGGTATTGTCAGTCACGGCTTGATTAAATTGACTGCTGGCATAAGGCGAATAGTAGCTTGGCGCCTGTGGGATGGCCGCAAGCATACTGGCCTGAGCCAATGTTAAGTCTTTGGCATCGGTCTGGAAATAGTCGCGGGATGCGCTTTCTACTCCGTATTCTACGCCGCCGTACGGGGCGATATTGAGATAGCCAGTTAAAATATCATTTTTAGAATATTCACGTTCCAGCTCGGTAGCCAGTATTAGCTCTTTGACTTTGCGGGTGACCGTACGGTTGGTGGTCCAGTTCTCATTTAGTTTGACCAGCTGCTGGGTAATGGTCGAACCGCCTTGCACGGAGCCGCCGCCTCCGACAACATCGTGAACACTGGCGCGCATAATGCCGCGAACATCAAAAGCGCCGTGCTTATAAAAGTCTTTATCTTCCACTGCCACTGTGGCGTCCTTCATGTATGGGGAGATTTGGTCGCTCTTGACGGGTATGCGCTTTACGGCGTTGTAGTCTTGCCACAGTACGGTCTGGCCGGTGCGGTCATAATATGTGATGCTCCCGCCGAGGCTGTCGCCAGAAATATCTTTAATTTTAGGTAAATCTTTTCGGAAATAGGCAAAAAGACCGATAGTCATGAAAAAGCCTATAACTATAGCTACGCCGATGACTTTGAGCGCCATAATACCGCCTTCACGGCTGAACCAGTAGGCCGCTAGGTGCTTAGGCTGCAAACGGTAAGCCAGGCGCTTAAAGCGCCCCTTCGGCAAGGTGCTCAGATAAGTGGCTCGATCAGCGGCGCGGGCCGCCCGAGCGGCCTTAACCCGGTCGCTCAACGAGCGGTTCAGGGGAATCGTCTTGCCGCTCTTGGTTGTAATAGAGTTACGGGAACGGCGGTTGCGTCTAGGGTTCATAGTTTATTTGTCTATCATCTCCCTTATGGCAAATGTTCCTGCTCATTATAGCAAAAGCTAGCGCGAAAAGGACTATATTTTTAGTAGACAATTTCAGCTTCAGCTCAGCTTGGTGAACCTCGAGAAGGTAGGCTATAATTACTCCATGACACTTTCTGAAGAGCTTGCCTGGCGCGGTTTCGTAAATCAGACCACATTGCCTGACTTGAATGGTCTAGACGACAAACCCGCCACTTTTTACACCGGTTATGACGCGACTGACGATTCTCTGACTATCGGCAATCTAGCGGTGCTAATGATGAACAAGTGCTTTATCAAGCACGGCTATCAGGCAATCATTTTAGCTGGCGGCGCTACCAGTTTGATTGGCGACCCGGGAGGGAAGGACAGCGAACGTCAACTTCAGTCAGCCGAAGCTATTGCTGGTAACGTCAAAAAAGTCCAAGAACAGATTGAAAAACTTTTTGGTGGCAAAATACAGATAGTCAATAACCTTGACTGGTTTAGCAAAATGAATGTCTTAGAGTTCCTGCGTGACGTGGGCAAACACTTTAGTATGACGTCGCTAGTCCAGCGGGATTATATCGCCAAGCGCATGGGCGAGGGCGGGGCAGGCATCAGTTACGCCGAGTTTAGCTATACTTTGTTGCAGGGGTATGACTTCCTGCGTTTACATGAAGACCATGGCGCGACGCTGCAGCTGGCCGGTGCTGACCAGTGGGGCAACAGCCTGTCAGGAGTTGATTTAGTGCGTCGTGTTACCGGCAAAGAAGTCAATGCCCTCACCTGCCCGCTTGTTGTAAACAAAGCTACAGGCAAAAAATTTGGTAAAAGTGAGGACGGGGCGGTCTGGCTGGATTCCACTAAGACCAGTGTCTATAAGTTCTATCAGTTTTGGCTGAACGTTGATGACGAAGGCGTCGAAAATTATCTCAAAATATTTACCGAACTGGATAAGCCTGAAGTTGAAGGCGTTATGAAGGCATTTGAAGAAAATCGCGGCCAACGGCAAGCTCAAAAAACTTTGGCTTACGAAGTCACTAAGCTCGTTCACGGCCAGAGCCAAGCTGATAGCGTAAAGCGTGCCAGCGAAGTACTGTTCGGCGACGAAAACTTTCTGAATCTTAACGATGCTGAAGTCCAGGTGTTGCGAGAAGAGTTGCCAGTTGTTGAAGGCGAGGATACGATTATGCGGACACTTGTTAAAGCCGGACTGGCAAGCTCAAACAGTGAAGCGACGCGCTTCGTGAGCTCCGGCGCCATATCAATCAATGGCGAGAAAGTAACCCCAGAAGAAAAGGCTCAGCCGCCGAAAGGCGTAAACTTATTCCAGCGTGGTAAAAACAATTTCGCTATCGTAGAACTTGGATAAATACCTGAGATTGTTATACTAAGGAAGAATTTTATGCCGAAAGCATCCACGAAAACCTCACTAAAGCCAGCCGCCAAACCACGCCACAAGCGTAAGGCTGATCAGTATAACGACCCGCACCATAATTACCGTAAATATTGGCAAGGACGCGAGTATGAGCATGCCGCTGAAGAGGTGGCGATTCGCAAATTCCTGAAGGGGCGGCACTTCGATACGGCTGTCGATGTCGGCGGCGGTTTTGGCCGGCTCTGTCTGTTGCTGGAAGATTACGCTGACAGGGTCACCCTGGCCGAACCCAGCCGGCAGCAGCTGGACATCGCTAAAGATTTTTTGAAAGGCCATCCGGAGATTGACCGCAAACTGATGCAGGCCGACGACTTGCAATTTGCCGATGGCAGTATCGACTTGCTGACCATGATACGAGTGATGCACCACCTGCCCGACCCGGCACCCGAATTCGAGGAAATCGCCCGGGTACTCAGCGCGGATGGTATAGCCATCATTGAAGTTGCTAACTATTTGCACATGCGCAACCGGTTGAAACATCTGGCCCGCCGGGAACACATGCCGGTCAAGCCGGTCGATATCCGCTCAGAGGCCAACAAAAAAGCTGGCGAAATCCCCTTCGTGAACCACAATCCTTATACCGTCCTGCGTCAGCTGGAGCATGCCGGCCTGCGCACTAGCGCGGTTTTGTCGGTCTCCAACTTGCGCAGTACCCGCCTGAAAAAATATGTGCCGAGAGAGATTATGGTTGGCGCTGAGCACGTCTTGCAGCGCCCGCTGGCGTGGGTTTACTTTGGCCCAAGCATCTTCTTTTTAGTCCGCAAGGCCCGCTAGACCCCTCATATCTCGTATACTAAAGACATGGCAATTACCAAAACCAGCCCGGTAACGGAGCTGAAGGGAGTTGGTGAGGCGCAGGCTAAACGATTCGCCGTACTCGGTATTAGAACTGTCGCCGAGCTGATAGATTATTACCCTCGCCGCTACGACGATTATTCCAGCGTGGCGTCTATCGACCGGCTTCAGCCAGGACCGGTTACCATTCAAGCAACTATAAAGCAGGCCAAAGGCCGGCGGGTTCGCGGCGGTCTGCATATCACCGAAGCGGTCGCCAGCGATGACACTGACAGTGTGCGCCTAATTTGGTTTAACCAGCCTTACCGCGCCGATGCGTTAAAAAGCGGTCAGTCATATTTCATATCTGGAGAATACCAGTTGAGCCACCGCCGCATGTCTATAATGAACCCGCGGATAGAAATGGTTAGCGAATTTCCGGTCAATACGGCTCGGATTCTGGCTGTTTACCGCGAAACAAGAGATCTAAACTCTGGCCAGATTCGCAAAGCCGTCAAACAATTGCTGCCGCTGATAACTAAACTGCCGGAGACACTGCCGCCTAGAGTTATTAAAGAACATGAGCTTGTGAGCCGGGTGGAGGCTTTGCGAGCACTGCACTTCCCGGAGTCAACAGAGCAGCTGGAAGCCGCTCGCCGGCGGCTAGGTTTTGAAGAAGTGTTCCAGCTTAGCCTGGCCAGCTTGCTAAACAAACGAGAAAACCATTCCGAACACTCTCTAAAGATACCTTTCAAGCAAAAGCTGGCACGAGACTTTGTGCAACACCTGCCATTTAAGTTGACCGACGCTCAGCGCAAAGCCGTGTGGCAAATTTATCTAGATATGCAAGAAGAACAGCCAATGAACAGACTCCTTGAAGGTGATGTTGGCGCCGGCAAGACCGTAGTCGCCACCATGGCCGCGCTGATGGCCATAGCCCAGGGCTGGCAGGTAGCTTTCATGGCACCGACCGAACTACTGGCTCGCCAGCACGCCGAAACTATCTATA
>CAYRVE010000057.1:0-4437 GCA_964427685.1 uncultured Candidatus Saccharibacteria bacterium
GACGGGTCTTATTAGCACTGAGCAGGCTCGAAGCAAATGCCAGCGTCGGATCCAGGCCGCGCATTTCGCAAAAAGCCAACAGTTGATTAAGAGCACCCTCTAGCTCCCGGATGTTGGTCTGGATATTATTAGCCAGATACTGCACAACATCCTGGTTTAGCACCACCTCATGGTCTTGGGCTTTGGTCTGGACGATCGCGCAGCGGGTTTCAAAGTCCGGAATCTGCATGTCGATGCTCATACCGCCGGCAAACCGCGAACGCAAGCGGTCTTCCAGACCCTGAATATCTTTCGGCGGCTTATCGGAGCTGATAATAATCTGTTTATTGCCTTGGTGCAGGGCGTTAAAGGTGTGAAAAAATTCTTCCTGCATCTTGTCTTTGCCACCGATAAATTGCACATCGTCAACAATCATCACGTCGGCCGTGCGGTAGTAACTGGCGAAATCAGCTGTTTTGCGCAAACGCAGAGCGTCGACAAATTCCTGGACAAACTGCTCGGTAGATATATACAGAACCTTAGCTTTGGGGTCGCGAGCGGCTAGGATATTGCCGGCGGCTTGCAACAAATGGGTTTTGCCAATACCTACGCCGCCGTACAGGAACAACGGGTTATATTTGGTGCCGGGCTGGCTGACAATTGCCTGGCAGGCCGCGAAAGCTAGCTCGTTGCTGTCGCCCACCACGAAATTATCAAAGGTGTAACGCTCATTTAAGCCCTGGCGATAAGAGTGGGATAAGCTGTTTCCGACCGGTTTGTTGCTAGGCTGGCTGGCTGGTGTTCCAAGTTGTTCCTCGATTCCGCTGTTGCCGCTCGGCGGGCTTAGAACCACGACGTCATCAGTTGGGCGTTTAGCGGGTACCTGTGAAGAAATCTTAAACCGGACCTCATTAACGTCCATGCCGTTTTTACGTAGCGTCTCGGTCACTAAATCGCTATATTTTTTTTCTAAATGCTGTTTGATAAAGATGTTCGGCACGCCTATAACAATGACTTTATCGGCCTGCTTAAGTAAACAAGTATTTTTAAACCAGGTCAGGTAATTGCCCCGGGATACCGAAAGTTCGATTTCTCCCAAAACAGCCTGCCACATATTGTCCTGCTGTGTTGATGTCCCCATAACGTAACACCTAATATACTCGACTTCGAGTAAGTTTTCCACACCCTTTTTTGGCACGACCCCGGTTTATTAAAGAATTTCATTAACCGAGGTAGCTTTGTACACAGCTAAAAATCACCCCTGTCAAACTGTGGATACATATCATTACCCAGTGGATAAAGCCTCAGAAACGGCGAGTAAACATTGTCAAAACCACGCCAAACCCCGCTAACCGAACAACACTTTACAAACAGAGGTAAAGCCGATAAAATAAACTGGATATATACAGCAACTTGAAGGAGAATTTTGTGCCAAAACGAACCTACCAGCCAAAAAAACGTTCTCGGGCCCGCGAGCACGGTTTCTTGAAACGCATGAGTGATAAGGCCGGCCGCAACGTCCTAAAAAGACGTCGCACCAAGGGCCGCGCCAAACTGTCCGCTTAAGACTAAGACATGATTTCCTTGCGGAACCGGTTCCACGGTCACAGCAGTGTCCGGGCTGTTTATCGGAATGGCCAGACGGTTCGCGGCTCGCTGATGAGTCTAAAATACGTCGACCGCGGCAGTAAGCCAGGCTATCGGGCGGCAGTTGTAGTTAGCAAGAAGGTGCATAAATCCGCCGTTACCCGCAATCGGATCCGCCGCCGCGTCTACGAAATCATCCGACAGGCCGATAACGGCTTAACCGATCATAAAGACCTGGTGCTGACGGTTTTCAGTGAACAGGTGGCCGATATCGAAGCCACCAAACTCCGGACTATGGTAGAAGGCCTGCTAGCCAAGGCAGGCCGCTAGCGCAAGGGCCGCTAACAGGGTATGATAGATAACAGAATTTAACCGGGAAAATCCAAGCCTATGTTTACGACCCTGATCGTACAGCCTATTTTTAACCTGTTAGTGTTGGTTTACGCGCTATTGCCGCGGCATAACTTTGGCTTGGCGCTGATAATCTTCACCATTATCATCCGTTTACTGCTGTGGCCGCTGGTCAGGAAGCAGTTGCACCAGGCCAGGGCTATGCGCAAACTCCAACCAGAGATTAAGCGTATCAAAAAGGCCACCAAAGGCGATCGCACGAAAGAATCGCAGATGCTCATGGAGCTTTACAAAGAACGCGGCATCAATCCCATCGGCACTTTCCCTATCCTGATTATTCAATTTGTCATTTTAATCGGCCTGTATAGCGGCCTGCGACGAGTAATCAGCAATCCACATGAACTGGTCAGTTTTGCTTATCCGGCCTTACAGCACATGGCCTGGATGCAGCAATTGGCGCATAACATCCACCTGTTTGACGATACCCTGTTCGGGGTTGTAAACCTCAGCCGGGCGGCGTTAAACCCGCACGGCGGCGTATATTGGCCGGCTATGCTGATTGTCGCCGGTAGTGCCGTAGCCCAGTATTTCCAAGCCAAGCAACTTATGCCGACCGATAAAGACTCGCGCGGCCTGCGCGATATCCTTAAGTCCGCCAGCGACGGCAAGCAAGCCGATCAGTCGGAAGTAAACGCCGCGGTTGGCCGCAGTACGCGCTTCCTGCTGCCGGGTATGATCTTCTTGTTCACTGTAAATATTCCATCGGCACTAAGCCTCTACTGGCTAACCGGCGGCGTGGTAGCCTACATCCAACAAGCCTACATCTTGCGTCAGGATGAAGAAGAAATGGAAGAGATTGCCGACAAACCCAGCAAAAACGTCAAAGCCATTCCCGAAGCTGAAATTGTTGAACAGACGACTAAAAAAACCACCAAATCTAAAAACAAATCGAAAAAATCCAAGCGGCGGCGGAGCAAAAAATGAACGATAACCTCGAGGAAGCCATCGTTTACGCCAAAAAGTACCTGGAGGACTTGCTATCGTTCTTTGGACTAAACACCGATGTTCAGGCGACCAGCGATGACGAAGTTATCCAGCTTAACGTGCCCAGCACGCACCTGAATGGTTTTTTGATTGGCCAGCGCGGCGAAAACATGCGATCTTTGCAGTACCTGACCAGTACGGCACTAAAAAATAATGAGTACGCACACAGCAGGGTTAATGTCGATATCGCCGATTATAAGAAGCAGCGCGCCGAGCGTTTGCGCGAACACGCCGAAGAATGGGTCAAACAGGTCCGTGATAGCGGTGAGCCAATGGACCTCAAACCTATGAATGCCGCTGACCGCCGGATAGTCCACAAACTGGCCGCCGAGTATGGCTTAGCTAGCGATTCAGATGGAGAAGGCCGCGACCGCCACATCGTCTTAAAGCCTGGCGAAAACAAAGAAGACTAAACGCCAAGGACTTTCTGGTAGACGGCCATAGTCTGTTCGGCCATCCGCCGCCAGGAATATTTTTTGACCTGTTCGTGGCCACGTTTAATTAACTCAGCGCGTAATTTCTTATCTGTCAAAACCTCGTCGATGACATCGGCCATATTTTGAATATCAAGCGGGTCGAAATAGTGCGCGGCAGGGCCGTATACCTCCGGCAAACAGGTGGCATTACTGCTGACCACTGGCGCTCCGTGCATCATAGCCTCCAATCCCGGCAAGCCAAAACCCTCGCTTAAAGAGGGGAAGACATAAGCGGCACAATTCTCGTACAGCCAGCGCAGCTGAGCGTCGTCAGCAAAGCCTGTAAAGTGCACATCTCGTACTCCCTGTTTTTCCACGCTCGTGGCGATACGCTGATAATTCTTATCGCTCTTCCCAACCAGGGTAAGCGATAGGTCTGGATGGTTTGCTTTGAGCAGGGCGTAGGCTTTGATTAGGCGCTCCAAGTTCTTGTGCGGTGTCGGCCGGCCAACGTATAGGATGAATCGCTTGCCGTTTAGTTCTGGACAGACTTTAGCCGGCTCGCTGATGGCGTCAGCCGCCTCAAGAGTGACTGTTACTTTGGCCGGGTTAATGCCGGTATAGCGAACCAGATCGCCTTTCACGAACCGGGTAACGGTTATTAGAGCCGCAGACTTTTTGGAAACCTTTTTAATAACGTACTTAAGAACCCGCTACTTAAACTTAAAAACCAGCTTATTTTTGGCCGGGTTAGTAAAACGCAGAGTCGTTAAGTCATGAATAGTAGTGACTACTTTGCCGCGGTACCAAATCGGTTGCTGGGGCATAGAGAAATGCACTAAGTCGGCTTTTTGGTCCTGCAAGAAATGCTTAAATCCAAGCTGTTCAGAAAAAGTGAACTCACGGTAATTAGCTTCTGCTATCTTGAAGCCCGGAGCAATTTTCTTGAGATATTCCACGCGATCAGATTTAGTTAGCACGACTATCTCAAAAGCAGGCTTTAGTTTGGCTAAGTGCTCAATCAATTTGTCGATGTAGCGCCCGGTGCTGGTGCCGGATT
>CAYRVE010000058.1:0-4338 GCA_964427685.1 uncultured Candidatus Saccharibacteria bacterium
TCTGTCCTTCTCTGACACCGCATCGCAGGTCTCCAGCACGGCCGACGGCGACAAGATTGACGACATGCTGGCCGAAGAAAAGTTTGATATATTACACTTCCACGAACCCTGGATGCCGCTGTTAAGCCGGCAGTTGCTGCAGCGTTCCAATTGCGTCAACGTTGGCACCTTCCATGCCAAAGTTACTACTGCCATGACCAGCCGGGCCATCTTGAGGGTGGTGGCACCGTATCTTAAATCGGTACTTAAGTATTTGCATGTCCTGACCGCCGTTTCAGCTTCCGGTGCCGAGTATGCCGCTGACATGACCAGTCAGCCAATAACAATTATTCCTAACGGTATTGACATGACTAAGTACCGCAAGCTGTCACCAGGCAAGAAAGATCGGCCGATGATACTCTATGTCGGACGGCTGGAACGACGCAAAGGTACAAGATATCTTTTGCAGGCTTTCCAGTTGCTGGCCCAAGACAACCCGGACGTTGAGCTAGTCATTGCCGGTGATGGACCGGACCGCGATCGGCTGGAGATGATGGCTGACGACCTGAAGCTGCACAATGTAAGCTTTCTTGGTTTTGTGAGTGAAGACCTGAAGAAGGAGCTTTTGGGCAAAGCTGACATATTTTGCTCGCCGGCGCTATTTGGCGAGAGCTTCGGCATTGTATTGCTGGAGGCTATGGCAACTGGTACGGTGACCGTGGCTGGCAACAACTCCGGTTATGCCGATTTAATGCAAGGTGTTGGCGGCATATCGATAGTTAATCCAAAGGATATTGAGGAGTTTGCCCGGCGGCTCGATTTATTACTGCACGAAAAGTCCTTGCGCGACCTCTGGAAAAAGTGGGCTGCCGAGTATGTCCAACAGTTCAACTATCCGCACGTCGTAGAACAGTACGAAGAACTGTACTTAGATGCAATCAAGCAACATGGCTAAGCCTCTAAAAATCGGCATAGTTTTAGATACCTCGCTGGATCCGCCCGACGGCGTTCAACAATACGTAGTCGCGATTGGCGAGTGGCTGCGCGGCCAAGGCCATGACGTGCACTATTTAGTAGGCGAGACTAAGCACCGCGATTTGCCGAACGTACATAGCCTGAGCCGCAATATAACCGTGCGCTTCAACGGCAATCGCACGACCATCCCCTTGCCGACCAGCCGACGCAAGTTACGACGGCTACTGAGCGATGAGAAGTTTGACATCTTACATGTTCAGACGCCGCACAGCCCGTTTATGGCCCAGCGGCTGGTGCTGGCCGCCGGACCGCAAACGGCTATCGTTGGCACATTTCATATAGCAGCTTACAGCTGGCTTAACCGGGTCGGCAACAAACTACTGGGTTATTGGCTGCGGCCATCGCTCAAGCGTTTTTACCGAATAGTCAGCGTGTCTAGCGCGGCAGCTGATTTTGCCCGGCAGACGTTTGGCATAGACACGCCCGTAGTACCAAACGCCTTTGATTACCAGCGCTTTCATGACGCCAAACCGTTTCCTAGATACCGCGATAAAACAGTAACTATTTTATTCTTTAACCGGCTGGTGCCGCGCAAGGGTTGCGGAGTGCTGCTGGAGGCCGCCCGCCAGTTAGCCGTCGATCCTAAGATGCCGCCTTTCCGCGTGGTCATCTGCGGCAAGGGGCCGGAAGCTGGAAGTTTAAAAAGCTTTATAAAGAAACATGGCTTGGAAAATATCGTTGAGATGACCGGTTTTATTAGCGAGGCCGACAAGCCGCACTACTATGCTTCAGCGGACATCTCGGTTTTTCCCAGCTCGGCTGGCGAGAGTTTTGGAATCGTCTTATTAGAGGCAATGGCATCCGGCCGGGCCGCCGTCTTGGCCGGTGATAATCCCGGTTACCGCTCAGTCATGGCGCCACGCCCAGAGTTACTTTTCCCGCCAACGGATACCAACGGTCTGGCTCAGTTATTGTCTAGTTACATCCGGAATCCCAAGCTGCGCCATATGGCCGCCGACTGGGGTGAGCAGTACACTAAGGACTTCGATGTAGCGGTCGTTGGCAAGCAACTGGAGGAGCTGTACGGCGAGGCATTGCGTGATCGGCGTAAAACATAGATAATATGAGTAAGTTATGATTCGGTTTCGCAGAGACAAAGAAATTCCAGAAGTAGCCCTGACGATATCACTGGTTACCTTCGTTAAGACAGCCTTGTTTATTATTGCCACGGTTCTATTGCTGGCGGCCTTGCACCGAGCGGCCCATGCCCTGCTGTTGATATTTACGGCATTCTTCTTGGCGCTGGCTTTGAACAGTCCGGTAACCGCGCTTAGTCGTCGTCTACCTGGGAGCTGGCGCAATAGCCGCGCTTTGGCCACCAGTCTGTCGCTATTAGTGGTAGTTTTGCTGTTTGTCAGCTTCGTGGTCAGCTTCGCGCCGCCGCTGGTCAACCAAACCGAGAACTTCGTAAGCGCGGCGCCCAACCTGGTCAAGGACTTCCGGGGCCAGAATAGTGGAACCGGCCGCTTGATTCGTAAATATCACCTAGAGAATCAAGTAGATGAGCTGTCCAGCCAACTGTCATCGCGTATTAAACATATTGGCGGCTCGGCCTTTCCAACTATTCAGCGGGTCGGCACCAGTATTTTCTCACTGCTAACAATATTAGTACTAACCTTCATGATGCTAGTAGAAACTCCCCGTTGGGTAAGGTTCGCGCGAGATGTCGTACCAGACGACCGCCACAACTTGGCAGAACGGCTATCGCACGATATGTACCGGGTCATTAAAGGCTACGTAAACGGACAGGTGTTATTAGCTGCCATAGCAGCCATGCTGATGCTGCCTGGACTATTGATATTCCACGTCGGCTACCCGGCAGCCTTGGTGGTCGTGGTGTTCGTATGCGGCTTGATCCCAATGGTTGGGCATACTATAGGTGCTATTATCGTAGCTATAGTGGCGCTGTTCCACTCGACCAGCTCCGCCGTTGCTATTTTTGCTTATTATCTAGTTTATCAACAGATAGAAAACTACCTTATTCAGCCACGCATACAGGCTAATACAACCAATATGTCGCCCTTGCTGGTGTTTGGGTCGTTAGTGATTGGCGTTAGTTTTGGCGGCCTGTTCGGCGGACTAGTGGCGATACCGGTAGCCGGCTGCTTACGAATAGCATTGTTAGAATACCTGCGCAGCCAACACATTATTGATACGCCGGAATTTGATAAAGTTACGACTGAGTCGGTGCCAGTAAAGGCAACCAGATAACGCCGTGCTGGTGATCTTGCAAGCCGACACCTTGGCCAGCTAATTCGTCGCGCAAACGGTCTGACTCCTTCCAGTCCTGCTTATTCCTAGCATCTTCACGCTTGGCAATCAGCTTTTTTTGATCCGACGTAACGTCTTGGATGGACATCAGGTTCAGCCCCAGTAAATCATCAACTCCTTGGAGCATAGCTTCAAAATGGTCAAGCATATCTTTTTCTATATGAACGGTCAGCAGTTCGGTACAAACCCGGCTAAGGTAGGCCAGCGCTTGCGGCGTATTAAGATCATCGGCAAGAATGGCTGCTAGCTGAGCGGGTATGTCTTCCAGGGCGTGGGTGCCACTATCATGAGCGACAACACGCGGCTGCCAGCGCAGAGCCGCCAAAGCGTGCAGGTCTTGCAGTCGGTTACGAGCAGCCTCCAGGCTAGCCCAGCTAAAATGCGACTGGTTGCGGTAGTGCGATTCCAAAACGTGCAGACGGACAACTTCTGGTGATATGCCGCGCTCAATAACATCTTGCAAGCGGATGCCATTACCCAGACTTTTAGAAATTTTTTCACCCTCGACCATCACGTGGTTGCTGTGCAACCAATAGTTGGCAAAGCGCTGGCCAGTGGCTGCCTCGCTTTGGGCAATCTCGTTAGTGTGGTGTACCGGCACGTGATCAATGCCACCGGTGTGAATATCTATGGTTTCACCTAAATATTTCATACTCATAGCCGAGCATTCGATATGCCAGCCAGGGAAACCTTTGCCCCACGGGCTATCCCACTCCATGTCGCGCTTGGCGCCCTCGGGCGATAATTTCCAAAGCGCAAAGTCAGCCTGATGGTGTTTTTGGGGATTCATGGATATCCGCTCGGCTGCCTGTTGTTCGTCTAAGTCGAGTTGGGCAAAAGCGGCATAGCCCTTGAACTTGGCGGTGTCATAATACACGCCATCATCAATAGTGTAAGTGTAGCCTTTTTGCTCCAGTTTTTGGATTAACTCTATCTGTTCTTTAATGTGCTTGGTTGCCCGCGGCATGTGGCGCGGCTGGCTGATATTAAGCAGTTTCATGCCTTCTAAGAAGTCCTGGGTATAGAAATCAGCGATTTCCCAAGCCGTCTTAC
>CAYRVE010000059.1:0-4305 GCA_964427685.1 uncultured Candidatus Saccharibacteria bacterium
TCAAATATTGGGCAAAGAGCCCAGTTAAAAGAAAAACTGCCGCTATCGCATGTTGGTGCTGAACCACCACCGGCGCCGCCACCTCCTCCGCCGCCACCACCACCCGCCGCGTTATCGCTGTTGTCGGTTTGGGGCAAATTACCAGATCTTGCAACTGCAGTTGCTTCAGAGGGGGTGAAAATATGAGCGTCAGCTAAAGACCTGCCGGCATAACAGGCCTGAAGCATAACATCTTTATTGGCGACATTGCCAGGATCGCAGGAAGCAGTGCCCGGATAAGTACCTGGGCTATATGCGTAGCCTTGACCTAATCCTTTGTTGCACTGATCTATAGCTTTTTGTTTATCGCTACCCTGCAGGCTGCTAAAATCAGGCCAGCTCCCCCCTTTGGCGTTTGAGATAAAGGCAGGACACAACTGATCAAAGTTTGGAAAATCTTTTCCCGCCGCGTCACGCGCAGCTTTCGGCGCACCAGCACACCACTGGTAATTAGTATCATTCCCGGGGCAGTCAGGACCGGGCGGATCTCCAAGATAGTATGCTTTAAATTTGCCTAAACAAGCTGAAAGAGCATCGGTTGCGCCCGGAGATATATTATTGCAGTAAACCTGGGCAGCCTGGCTTGCTTTGTTCTCGGCAGTTGTAGCGGCCTCTACGCGGGAGTACTTTCCGTTAAAGAGGCTGGGGAGGACAACCGCCTGGAAGCTAATGAAAAAGAAAACAGCAACAAAGAAAACCAACAAGCTTCTTTGAGTACGTGCTCCTAGAATTTTTCTCTTCATATCTTGTATCTTTCTCTTCTCAACTATACCATAAGCGTTAAGGTAGAGGCTGCGGTTCTGGGCGGTAGTATTGTGTATTGAAGAGCGAAATTCTATAATAGCTGTTAATAATACTTTTGACACAAACATGACTTCACTAAGAAAAAAATTTTTAACAATGCTTGTCCTCCCAGCAATGCTTTTTTGTCTTTGTTGTGTCGGATTACCGGGAATCGTTGGAACTGCTAGCGCCGCCCTGAAACTGAACAATAGCAAAGACGACCAAGCAGTGAAAGACTTTTGCTCATCGCACCTTGGCAATGGTGCCAGCCGGCTTGACAAGGGAGCGTGTTACGAGGGCTATGTTTTAGGGCTTAATGGTCGTAGTGACAATGCGTGTGACAGTGACTTCCAAAACCACGCTAGTTCTATCCATGCCTGTAAAACAGTTGGTTATAACGCTGGCAAAAATAATACTGCCAATGTAACCAAGCCGAGTGGCGGAGGTGGTGGCGGCGGCGGAGGCGGCGGCGGAGTGGCTGCCGGTAGCGCGGACACGTGTGGCGGCGGCGGTAGCAATCCCAGCATAGGCATAAGTATCAGTATTGGTTGCAAAGGCCAAGGCAACCCCATAGCCGACATGGCTTTTGCTATTATCCGAGTACTGTCAGATGGCGTGGGGCTGGTAGTTGTAGGCTCCATAATAGTCGGTGGCATTCAATATTCGGCTTCACGCGGCGATCCGCAGGCCACAGCGCAGGCCATTAACCGTATTCGTAGCTCTCTGATGGCGCTAATTATATTCATCTTTGGCTACGCGTTGCTTAATTACATAATACCGGGGCAGTTTCTACAATGAACACAATGATCTTTAGCGTAGCCGCGGCCTGCAAAGGAGACTTTTTTGGCTTTCCGACTTGGTATACGTACCTCCAGGTTACGGCTCCTCCTGATTGCGCGCCGCAAATCCAAAGCCTAAGTGATACCTGGCTGATTGTGGCGGCTATTATTGAGATCTTACTGCGGGTGGCGGCTATTGTTGCGGTAGTCTTCATTATCTATGCGGGATTTAGCTATACAACTAGCCAGGGCGACCCGGAAGGCACGAGCAAAGCCAAGAGCACTTTAGTTAATGCGCTAATTGGTTTAGCGATCGCCGTTATGGCGGCAGTCATTGTATCATTTATAGCAAAGAGCATTAGCACATGAACTCACAACTATACATATTTCTATTACACCCTTGGAGCGCAGTCTCATATTTTGGGAGCGCCTGTACCGACCTTACTGGCACCGGCTGCAATACCGGCTTACCACAAGGAAATGCCAACTCCGCTAACCTGCACAATATATTGCAGATCATTTTTGCCATACTGGCCGCCATATCGGTGCTCTTCATAGTGATAGCAAGTTTGCGGCTCATCACATCCCAGGGCAACCCCCAAGAAGCCAGTAAGGCCCGGGCGACAATAGCATATGCCCTGGTTGGTCTAATAGTAGCGCTTTTGGCTGAGGCGATAGTAGCGTTCGCGCTGGATAGGCTGGGTTGACATGAGACGAATTATTCTTACCTTAGCGGCACTCGTGACACTATCAACCCCTGCTTTGGCAGTGGGAGGCACCGCGTTAGCCGTGGATGTCTTCCAGCCATGCAGCGGCTCAGCGTCAAGTACAGACGTTTGTAGCGATGCCAACTCCCAGGGTGGCAATAGCGGCACCAATAACCCAGTAGTCAGCATTATTAAAGCGGCCATAGAAATCTTGTCGTTTATCATCGGCATCGGCGCGGTCATTGGTATTGTAGTGAGCGGCTTCCGGATAATTACCGCCGGCGGCGATAGCCAGGCTGTGGCCTCCGCGCGCAGCGGCCTGCTCTATTCCGTAGCCGGCCTGGCAGTGGCGGTGCTGGCCCAGGCGTTAGTTGCTTTCGTGCTTGATAGAATAGGGTAGAATAGAGGATATAATATGCGACGTTTCAAAATCCCAGCAACCGTAATCAGCCTTTTGGTTAGTTTCAGCTTGTCCGGCATCATGGCTACACAAGCTGCTCTGCCCATGCAGGTTGCGGCTGCTCCGCAGAGCCAATCAGACGCTTGCAATGGACTGAGCCAACTTGGCGGTACCCCATGCGCGGCTTCAGGATCTAATAATAGCCCGGGGCAGGACGAAATTGCTAACATCGCAAAAGTCGTTGTCAATATCATCAGTCTTATAACAGGTATAGCAGCGGTCATCATGATAGTAGTTGCCGGCGTGAAGTTCGTTACCTCAGGCGGTGAAAGTAGCGCGGTAAGTTCTGCCAAAAACACACTCGTTTATGCCATTATTGGTCTAGTTATCGTCGCACTCGCCCAATTAATTGTGCACTTTGTATTAAATGCTGTTTTGACTGGTAGTGCTAGCAGTGGTACCGGTTAAAGCTAAAGCTTCTTGCAGATGCTTAATGGCTGTGATATAAGTAAACATAAGTATGAAGAAAGGGTAACATGATCAGAAAAATTAAAAGCTCACTTATAATACTAACGACAGGGTTATTTACACTAGGTATGCCCGCTATTGCCTTGCCTGGATTAGCGGCAGCTGCAGGTACTGGTGATTGTGGCGGCCAAACTAATAGCATTAATCAAGGCGCCGATGTAGCGCTTGGTGGTGCCGGTAGCTGTACGCCAGTTGTAACGGGCGGCCAAACCTTAGCTCAAACTGCAGCAACAGCAGTTAACATACTATCCTTGATTGTCGGAATTATCGCGGTCATCATGATAGTTTATGGCGGCTTACGCTACATTACTTCCGGTGGCGATAGCGGCAATGTTGGCAATGCCAAAAACACCTTACTATATGCCATTATTGGCCTGGTCATTGTGGCTTTAGCCCAGCTAATTGTCCACTTTGTGCTGAATGCTGCACTTTCCGGCAGTACTAGCAGTGGCACTGGCTAAAAGTAATTTGCTTACTATATTAAAACTCCCGGTTTTCAAGCCGGGAGTTTTTGATTGGCCTAGTAGCCAAGCGTTGTCTTTACAAGACCTGAATCTTTTTGACAGTGTCTTGCTGGAGCTTGGTGAAGCTGATGGTCAGCACGCCGTCTTTTAGCACGGCTTCAATCTCTTCTTCTTTGACTGGTACTGGTAGTGCGATGGTGCGTGAAAACTCGCCCCAGTAGCATTCCTGCAAGAAGTAGTTCTCTACCCCGTCCTCGGTGCCCGCGCTAAGCGTGCCGCGGATAGTCAGCTGGTTGTCCGAGATGCTGACATCAAGGTCGTTCTTGTTTACGCCAGCCGTACGGGCCTTAACTACCAGCTTTTGTTTGGTTTCGTACACGTCCACAGCCAACTGGCCGGGAACGTCATCGTCACTCCACTCTTCTTCGGCGTCTTGACTAGTTGGTGCGGCGGCTGGTTGGTCATCGGCAGCTACGGGAGCAGTTGCTTCGTCTCCTAAAAAGGCCGCGGTTAATTCGTCTTCTTCAAGTAATAGATCGTCGTCGCGATTTCGGCGCGATCCGGCGACGGGCCAGTGGTCCGGCGACGACGAGTGGACGCGCCGC
>CAYRVE010000060.1:0-4291 GCA_964427685.1 uncultured Candidatus Saccharibacteria bacterium
CGGAGTATCTTATTATCCAATGGTAAGCCGAGTAGGTGAAGCTTTTGGATTTCTTGGCTTGGGCGTAATATATCTCGGTTATTGGTTACATCAGAACAAACTGGATTGACCCAGAAACCTCCCGATTCCTAAGAGAAAGTCTATAATTTCCTACTTTGGGGGTTGATTCTCAAATATCTATCTACTATACTTAAAGAATCATGCCAAAGAATTCAACAAAATCAGATGCAGAAACCATAGTTAAAAGCCTATTCGCAGGCACCGATGTCGGTGAGCTGTCACGAGATGACCTCCTGAAAAAAGTCAGAGAGAGCACTCTGTATAACTACGTGTCCTTGCTTAAGAAGTATGGCCTGGCCGAGGCCGTTAAGGACGACCCGAAAGACCGTAGAAAAACCAGTAGCTTGAAACTTACAGATAGGGGTGCCCAGGTGCTGGCTCGCAGCCAGCCTAAGAGCGCCAAGCCTGTCGTCATGGATAATTTTATAGGGACAGACCTCGGCTATACCAAGCTGAAAGCTCCGCAGAAGTCCCTGCACGATTTATTCGAGCTGGCTGATGTGCTGGAAACCCAAGACCCGAAGCTCAGCATTAAGATTTACGCAACGAGGGAGGACTAGCCTATGGAACAGCGCCATTAATGTATTTTCGCCTGGATAAGGCAGTCAACCGTTTAAAATTAAAAGACCTTATCCAGACGCAAGTACACTAATGTGTAATAGCGCACAGGTGGGGTGGTGCGTGGTAGCGGACTGCGTGCTTCTCGAGAGCGGACTGCAAATCGTTAACGGCCACGTACCTACCCATCTGTACACTATTAAAACAAATTATAGATAGATTGTCAAAGTACTACTTGTCTTTTGGTGGCGCTTTAGCAATTTTCTTAAGCGCACGCTTGAACGTGGTATCTATTTTATAGGGGCGTTCTCGCTTATGCTTTTTGCTTGCCACAGTCTCATTTTAACCTACAAGCTTCTTGTAAGGCAAATGACGGTTAATACCCTTAAACCAAGTCTCAAACCTATCACCGTTTTCCATGTCCCGTACATTCCAGCGATAGGAACTCTCATCACAGTAACGCTGGAGGTGCTTAGGGCTTACCCCTATATAGATACAATCAATACTAGCCTTTAAGTGGCTCCAGTATCCTTCTATAGTGTTAGTGTGTACCTTACCTTTAGCATACTGACCCTTAGAGTGGTTTATTCTCTCATGTTTGTACCCCATGTTTGGGATTAGTTTCTTGTACATCGAGAAGTAGTCAGTATTTACAGTGGCTGTAGGTTTTACTGACTTACGTATAAGGGGTTCTACGATCTCCCGTCCTAAGAACGGAGTCACATAAGCCTTTACTGAGCCTCCCCTCTCAACCATTCCAAATATAGGGACTTTATCTGTACCACGCCCACGAGTCTTCTTACCGGCTTTACCAACAGACCCATAGGTTTCGTCCATTTCTACCGTATTATCCAAAGGTTTCTCTAGACCATACTCCATAGCGTAGCGGATACGTTGCAGGACAAACCAAGCTGACTTCTGGGTTATATCCAAGTGTTCAGCGATTGTGATAGAACTAACTCCCTTTTTATGTGAGGTGAGTAAATAAACCGCCATAAACCATTTTTGGAGTGGTATGTGGCTGTCACTGAAAATAGTACCAACCTTTGCAGTAAATTGTTTGCGACATTCCTTTTCGCCACATTTAAACAATTTGCCGTTCTTGAACTTGTAAGTTTTGAGTGAACCACAATGTGGACAAGCACGGCCACTAGGCCAGCGCACCTTTTCTAAATACTCTAAGCAAGCCTGTTCGTCAGGGAATTGCTTATAAAAATTTGTAAGATTTAAGCCTTTCATACCTCTATAGTATCAAACGTAAATGGGTTTGTCAAGTATATAAGCGCGTTTCTTTTTAAGGACTTGAATCTTATTTTGTATATACTGAAGGTGGGCAATAAAGTCGCACTCATGATCCATGTTCCAATAAACGCAATCACTTGGTCGCTTGGCGCGGCGGCTCTTTATACGTTCGCCTGGAAAAGCTGGCGCAGTTATCGCTGGACCAAAAACCCGCTGGCTCGAATGTACTTAGTATTGGGCCTGACTTTTGGTACTGGCTTATTCTTCTTTGGCGTGCCGGGTCTGTTTACCCAAAACCTGCACATCCTCCGCTATACCTATTTTTTAGCTGATTTGTTTGTCCAGATATCACTGCAAGCCGCGCTCTGGCTGCTGTGGTTTCTCGGCCTGCGCAATCAGGTGCGACTGTACTATATATATCTTGTGTCGATTCCATTTTCGGCAGTACTTATGACCCTGCAGGCCTTGACTTCGCAGGTTGGCTTAAGCCAGTCGCCGTATTTAATTGTCTATACCGACAAACCAGCGGTACTGATATTGAAATCAATCATTTACTTGGCCGTAGCCATGCCAATCGGTTATTTCTTGATTCACCAGGTGCCTAGTCAGGTCTCGCTGCGGGCTAAACTCAAGTCGTTGATGGCCGGTATGACGTTTATTTTGGTTGGTTTAGCAGCTACCATTAATAATATTTTCGATAAAGGCAGCGATACGGCTGATTCAGCGATTATTGTCGCTGGCTTCTTTATTATTTTCCTGATTGTCCAGCTGATGCGTTCGCCGGCCAGTTCGCCGCGCGCTTAAACGGTATTAAAGAAATCTTTCGTTTCAGCGGCCGCGACTTTGCCGCGGTCCTGTTTGTGTCGGCTGTAAGGCGGTACCCACAGGTAGAAAGTGCTGCCTTTGCCGAGCTCAGTCTCAAACCAGACCCGAGCAGTTATGCGAGTAGCCAGGCTGCGGGCGATGTACAAGCCTAGCCCAGTGCCGCCATGCACGCGGGTGGTATATTCTTCTGATTGGAAGAATTTCTCGAAAAGTTTCTTTTGGTCGGATTGCGAAATGCCCACACCTGTGTCGCGTACGCTGAAAGTCACACCGGCTGATTTATCGGTTGGGTTCATAATGCCCAGGGTTACCACGCCCTTGTCGGTAAATTTAATAGCATTTGAAATATAAATGGACAGAATCTCACGGACTACGTAGCGGCTGGTTAAGATAGTGGCCGAACTCAAACGAGAATCTATTTTTATTTGCAGCTGCAGGCCCTTGCTCTTGGCCTGGTCACGGTAGTCGGACTCGAACTCGTGCAATAGAGCGACCGGGTTGAGCGGCTCCAGCTGGACGTCCAGCTCTTCGCTTTCAACCTTTGACAGGTTGGTTAGATCGCTGATGATGTGCGATAGCTGCTGCAGACTGCGCAAGGCGCTGTTGAGCATGGCCACAGCTTCCGGATTTTGGGGCAGGTAGGACGGCGATAACAAGAACGATACGTTGCCCTGAGCGATAGTCAGTGGCGTACGCAGTTCATGCGAAGCCACGGCGATAAACTCCTCGCGCTCCTTGTCGATAGTTTTTTCTTGACTGGTATCGCGGATGATTACCACATGGCCGTGGTTTTGCCGGTCAACGATATACGGAGCTGTGCTTACAGATACGTTCACCAGGCTGCCATCAGGCGCTTTGGCCTGCAAGTCTTTGCGTTCCTGCGCGGTGTCACGGTCCATTTTGAGCTCTGCTAAGCGGCCTTCGGCGTTGAGGAATTGGACGGTATCGTTGATTGATTTTTGGCGGAGATCGCCAGAGGAGCCCGCCAGTGCCGCCGCCGCTTGGTTGTATATGACAATTCGCTCATCGTTATCCACCACCATAACGGCGTCGTGCATGTTATTGATGAGTGCTAGCAGCTGCTGGCGCTCTTTTTCGGTTTCGGTACCCAGTGCAATTAGCTTATCGCGCTCTGAGCGCTCTGAGCTGGTGAGCCACGCCACGTAAATACCGATAGTGACCAACACTAGCATTTTGACAATGAAGGGCTTCAGGGCCGCTGCGGTGCGGTTACCAGCCAGCTGATAGGCTGTCAACGCGGCGGCTTGCAAGGCACCGATAGCTATAGAAGTTTCCGCACCATACCAATAACCGCCGGAAACAATCATAAAGCCTAGGAGCAGTAAATAAGGGCTAGAAATGCCGCCGGTATAAATCACCAGCGCCAAAGCCATCAGACTATCTACAACTATCATTAGCCACTGGTTAGTAATAATTGTCCAGCCCCGCTTGGACCCGGCCAGCAACAGTAAGTTATACAGCGCGGCGAATGGCAACAGGACCAGAACAATCGCGTGGTGCAGGGCGGGGATAAAAAAGTAGCTGGCAGTAACTATTAGAATAATAATCCAACGACAATACCAGCTGCTTTTGAGGTAGCTGGCAA
>CAYRVE010000061.1:0-4262 GCA_964427685.1 uncultured Candidatus Saccharibacteria bacterium
ACTCCAGTGTGTGGCTCTGCTCCTCCCGGCCGAGCAAACTGCTGCCGCGAGTGATAGCCAGAATGATCCAGAGGATTGGCAGAGTAATGTAGTAGAGTTGCGAGTTCAGAAATGATATCGGATCGGCGACATTAATACTACTGGCGCCGCCGGATTTCAGTTCGCGCAGGCCCGGTGGCAGCTGGTTGATTAGCTGGTTGAACTGGTTGGCTTGGTCGCGGATCGGCGGATACAAGAGCAAGATGAAAAAGCTAAGCAGTACACTGCCGAAAGTCCACCAGAAAATAGTCATTTTACGCTGTTTTAATTCCCAGAGCAGTACGGTAATCATTGCTTGTCCCCGTAAAATTCGATAAATTCGTCTTCCAGGTTAATTTGCTGAGTGGTAAATTCCTTTATATCGAATTCGCTGAGTGCCTTGAGGGCGCCAGACAGTGAGTCGCCGGCTTGCACCAGTACCGTGTCGCCTTCCTGGGACAAAAATTTCAGATGCGGAGCGTGTTTTAATTTGGCTAGATCGGCGCTGCGCCCCAAGACAATCCGGAAAACTGGTTTGCCGAGGTCGTTACTGCCGCTGAGTGTCTGTTCGTGTATCAGCTTGCCGTGCTTGATTATACCGACCCGGTCGCAGACCCGCTGGGCTTCGGCTAAGTTGTGGCTGCTCATCAAGGTTGCCGTTCCACGCTCCCGGGCTTCACGGACTGTTTCGTAAAAAGCTTCCTGCATCAGCGGATCAAGGCCGCTGGTCGGTTCATCGAGTATCAGCACTTCTGGCTGGTGCATGAAGGCTTGCAAAATGCCGATTTTTTGGCGGTTGCCTTTGCTCAGACTGCCAATCGGTTTATTCAAGTCCGCCTGGAAACGTTTTTCCAGCTTGCGGCGAAAGGCTGTGTCCGAGGCACCCTGCAGTTTAAATAAATAATCCAGCAACTCCCGGCCAGTGGTTTTTGGGTACAGCGCGACATCGCCGGACAAGTAGCCGACATGCCGCTTAATTTCAACGGAATCCTTAACAATATCTTTGCCAAGAATAGTCGCCGTGCCACCGGATGGCTGGATGAAATTCAGCAAAGTACGGATGGTCGTGCTCTTGCCGGCGCCATTTGGCCCCAGATAGCCATAGATTTCACCGGCTTTGACCTGCAGACTGAGGTCTTTGAGCGCGTAAACCTCGCTCCGTCCATAGCGTTTACTGAGCTTTTGACAATTAATAGCACTGCTAGACATAACATTAAGTATAATCTATTGCTTGAAGAAATCGGTGTCTTTGAGTTCGTCAGGCAGGAAGCCTTTAGGATGCTTGAAGCCGGCTTGCCATTTGGTACCTTGGCCGTAGCCGAGGTTTTTCATGAGTTTGGTCGGGGCGTTGCGCAGCTGAAGAGGTACCGACAGGTCGGGATAGTCGGCGGCGGTTTTGAGCGCGGCGCTCATGGCATCGGCAACCTCCCGTGATTTAGGGGCTTTGGCCATAACCGTGGCGCAGTGAAAGAGATTGTATTGGGCTTCCGGCATGCCGATACGCTCCACGGCTAAAAAGGTGGAAACGGCCAGGTTCAGTGCTGCCGGTGCGGCTATGCCGATGTCTTCACTGGCGAAAACTACCATCCGTCGGGCCACGAACTTGGGATCTTCGCCGGCTTGCAGCATGCGCGCTAAATAATACAGCGTGGCCGTAGAGTCACCGCCGCGCATCGATTTTATAAAAGCGCTAATGACGTTGTAATGGCTCTCGCCCTTTTTATCGTAACCAGGCACCTTGCTCTGAGCTGCGGTTTCAACGATCTGCTGGGTGATGGTCTTATTGCCGGCTAGCTGTAGCGCCAGTTCCAGATTGCCTAGCGCTACACGGGCATCGCCGCCGGACAGTTCGGCAATCAGGTCGATGCTCTTTGTAGGCAATTTCTTAGCAGAGAGTTTCTCGGCTTTGGCGGCCTGCTTGATAATCTTCACAATCTCATCTTTGCTGAGCGGCTCCAGCACCAGCACCCGCGAGCGGCTGAGTAGCGGATTGATAACTTCAAAACTGGGATTTTCGGTTGTAGCCCCAATCAGCGTCACGGTACCATTCTCGACATGCGGCAAAAAAGCATCCTGCTGAGCTTTATTAAAACGGTGGATTTCATCAACGAACAAAATGGTCTGCATACCGAGCCGTTGGTTTTGGCCGGCGTGGTCGATGACTTTCATAACGTCGGCCTTGCCAGCGGTCACGGCTGAGAGTTCCACAAATTCAGCACCAGTTTCTTGGGCGATGATTCGCGCCAGGGTGGTTTTGCCGCTGCCCGGCGGTCCCCACAAAATTAGCGACGTTGGCTGTTTGTGCTCAATAATCTCACGGATAATCTTGCTCTGGCTCACCAAATGCTCTTGGCCGACAATGTCGTCCAGCTTTTCCGGCCGCCGTCTCTCCGCCAAAGGTCTCGTATCCATAGTTTCATTATAGCTCTTCTGCGGCAGGGTTGCCATTTACTTATAAGCAGAATAATGTTATCATAAGTATTATGGAAACTGTTTCAACTCTCCCGGCGGAGATTATTGTTGATCCTGGTAGTAACCACCCGATGAGCAAGCGAGTCATGGTTACTAGTGAGCTGTCCCGCGCACTGCCAAAGCCGAATGTTTTATTCCGCGAGGCTGACCACAATTATGCCACTGACCGCAAAGGTTACTTGCAGGCCATGGAGGACAGCGTTTTTTCATTCCGGTCCTCAACGGGCGCCGATATAGACTGTTCCTTAATACCTGGCGATGGCAATGAAGCCTTGGTTGTATGGGCTCCTTTTTCGGACTGCGCGCCTCGCAGCAGCGCTGTCGATATGTATCACTATATTGCCCAGCGTGAAGAGAGTCCAACGCTTCACGATAAAGTAAAGGCCGCACCCAATAGCTGGAATCAGCTGACAAAGTCGGCAGTAGTATCAGAGTTTCTGACAACTACCGGCCACGATATGCCGGTCCTGACTATTTTTAGCCCTCTGCCAAGTGTGCCGCACAATGCCTATAGTCATGCCGAAAACAAGCAGATTCGTCGCGGCGACTTCACGCCAGCTGGCCGCTTGACCCTGGAAGCTTTGCGGGCTGCCCAAGACCGCTTGCACGGCCCGCGCAGTGAAACCCAGCTAGAGTCCATCCACACCCACGGCGCTTCACTGGGTGCTAGTTCGGCTGTAGGGTCCGCCCATGCCCTGATGCAGGCGGGCACCTATGAAGTTGGCAGTGTGACTGCCCAGGAATTAATCGTAGCTCCCAAGCGAGTAGTGGGCGACTTAGCCTTGCGCTTTACCGTGAAGGGCTCAGTTGGCGAAGTATCAGATTGGAACAAGCTTAGACATTCCCACACTCCGCTTTATGAACCGCTCATACGCCGGGAAATTGATAGTAACGGCAACGAGCCGGCAATGATCTTGCGAATGTTACAGGGCATGTCAAAACTGTCCCGCCTAAAAGGTTTGACCCGTCCGGAACGCAACCGCATACCGGCACAAATAGAAGACCTGGCCGAGGCTGGCGTATCAGTAGCTATCCCGCTGGCAGTTAACAGCGGTCTTACTCATGATACGCCGGACTGGCTACCAGGCGCCGGTGAGAGAGTTATTACTGTCCGGGCTACGAACGGCGAACGTATAGCGCATTTGATTGATGAGCACGTGGGAGCGACAGCACTGCTAGCAGTGATGCATGTCGCTAATTCGAGCCGCCGATAGCATTAATACCGGCTGTTCTATTACTGGGCCTACTGGCCGGATTGGGCCGCGGCGGCCGCGGCAGCGGCTGCTTGGGCTTGAGCCTCAGTGCTAGCGGCGTCGGTCGCGCTGGTGACTGGCGATGGCGCGGTGATAGTAACCGGGCCGTAAGTAATCGTGAAGTCGTTGGTGCCTTGGGCGCTCTTGGTAGTCATGCGCTGCATGCGGTAGTTTGAGGTATTGATCCAAACGTAGTTGGTCGTGCCGGAATTGGCCGGATCAATCACCTGGTACTTAAGGCAAGTGGCGCTGCCGCACCTGTCTTTACCGAGATTCTTGTACTGGATACGCTGGGCGGCCGGCGTGGAGGCATCGCTGAAAGAAGCCTTAAGATCACTGGCCGGATTGGTTGAGGCCGGCGCGTTGGAAGCGTATTTAATCCAGCTGCCGCCATTTTGGATGTAAACAGTGCTGCCGATAGTAATAGTGTTATAGGTCTGGTTACCAGCGTTGGATGATATAGCGGTATCGCCTTTGCCATCGTTCTTGATGGTAATCTGGCTAGTCTGCCCCTGGGCG
>CAYRVE010000062.1:0-4222 GCA_964427685.1 uncultured Candidatus Saccharibacteria bacterium
AAGCAAATGGCATGGACCAACGCAACTGGCTGCCGTAGAAGTAGCTGACCCAGATTTCACTATCCTGAGTTTTATCGATAACGTGTTTTAGTCTGAAGTGTCTTCCAGGTACTTTTTAAGATTTTTTTCTTCGCGCTGACGCCATTCCACGCGCGCCGCAATTTCGCTGAAAGCAATTTGAATATTGCGCTTTGAAGACGGCTCGCTAAGTTTTGGCTCAAAAAACTTCCTGAAACGGCCTTCCCATGCCGGGGTTGATAATGGCCCGGCCGAATACCATATGAAGTATTCCATATATTTACCACCGCCAAACAGCTTGGCTAAATCATCCCAGCTAGAGGTCAGCCACTCCCAGGTGAGTTCACGGGTGTGATAATTGCGCATTAAGTATGCGAACCAATGGCCCATATCCTGCGGCCGGACGGCACCGCCTTTAGCTAGTGCCCAGGCAATAATACGCTTGGCTACTTCCGGTTTCTTTGTCGAGCACAGAGCCGCGGCGATTGACTCCTGAATATCCGGACTATTACTGGCCTGGTGCTCATCCATCAATTGCTTTATAACTCCCGGCGGTCCGAAGCGTACGGCCACGCCCGCAATCATAGCGCGCTGTTCGGCTGGTAGTTTCTCGACACTGCCAGCTTCTTTAAGAGTTCGCAGAGCGTGCTGAATGGCTGATTGGTTTTCACCGGCGACGCTTATTGCCAAGGCGGTTGTCCGAAGGTGCTTGGTGTTGGGGTCGTCGCTGCTTTTGTCCGTCCAGCCCAATTTAGAGTACCAATATTCAGCTAGGTTCTGTTTATAATCGCGAAACTGCTTATTACTAGTTTCATCGCCGTCAATCAGCGTTTGGGCCTGTCCGAGCCCGCGCGCGAACATCGACCATACCGCCGCTCGCGGCTCGCTCGAGCATTGCTTGATAAGATCGAGGATGTCGGTCATTTCGTACTCTCCAGCCCTGGCCAGGAGAAGCATATCATTCATGATATTAATGCGTCCCAGAGCGTCAATAGACCTGTTAACAACTTTTGTTTTTAGGTTGTCGCGGGCTTTGGTGTCTTTGTAGCAGACTATAAAATGACCGCTACCCTCGGCATTGAAGACCGGCAGAGACTTGCTGTCATAAGAAAGCTTCATGGTTTTTGCTGCCATGAGGCCAGGCTCAAGCTCCTTATTAGCCAGCAGTGGGATCGGCCACAAAGAATCATTATCTTCGCCATCCAAAAGGAAACGTTTCTGAGTCAAGTTCAGTTTATCGCCTTGGCTCGTGACAGTCAGAAGGGGCTGGCCGGATTGTCTAATCCAGGGCGTCATGACCGCGCCTATATCCTGGCCGCTGGACAGACTGAGTTCCTGCCACAAATCATCTCTTGAAGTATTGCCGTAAGCGTACTTTTTGAAGTAGCTTTTGAGGCCGTTACGGAAAGCGTCTTCGCCGATGTAGTCGCGTAGCATCGTGAGCAAGCGTGCGCCCTTGGCGTAGACGATGGCCGGGTCAAACAAGGTCATTATTTCGTCAGGATGGTTAACCTCCACGCTGACAGACTGAACGTCCCTATAAATGTCGCGCTGTGAGGCTGACAGGACACGGCTGGTGGCAAAATCTTCCCACTGGTGCCAGTCGGGATGCAGGTTGTCGGGGGCAATATTTTCCATGATAGAAGCAAAGCTTTCATTCAGCCACAGATCATCCCACCACTTCATTGTCACGAGATTGCCAAACCACTGGTGCGATAGTTCGTGGGCGATCACCAGGCTAATCAATTGCTCGCCAGACAACGAGCGGTTTTTCGGATCGGCTAGTAAGCCAACCTCTCGATAAGTGATGAGCCCCCAGTTTTCCATAGCCAAACTCTCAAAGTCTGGCAAAGCGACCTGGTCGAGCTTTTTTAGCGGAAAAGGTGTTTGGAAGTAATCAATGAAGAATTCCAGAATTTTTATCGCTTCACTGTTGGCGTATGCAAGATACTCTTTTGGCTGTGCCACGGTTGCCCAGCTGCTAACTTCCACGCCGCCCTTGGTCTTACCGCTGACGCCATGCATTTCACCGGTGGCAAAAGCTAAAAGGTAACATGACATTTTTGGAGTGGCCTCAAAGACGGTGGTTTGTTTCTTGTCAGCCGTTTTCTGCGTTATGATCGGCGTGTTAGATAGCGCGGTTTCTCCAGCGGCTGTTACAAGTGTCAGATTAAAAACAGCCTTGGCTTCCGGTTCGTCGATACAGGGGAAGGCCTCCCGGGCGTGATGGCTTTCGAACTGAGTGGCTAATATTTTCTTGTCCTTGCTGTCATGTTTGTACAAGCAGGGATAAATGCCATGCATTGGCTGGGTAATCTTGCCCTCGAACTCCATCGTCACGGTGTATTCGCCCGGATAAACCATCTCATCGGTGTGCAGGCGGACTTCATCAAGACCGTTTTGATTGTTGATACGTTTGACTGGCAGTTCTTTATCGCCCTTTTTGTCGTGTTTAACGACTTTGGCCGAGGTGATTTTCAGCTCTTTTTGATGAAATGTCAGCCGCTGACTGGGCCGTCCGGTTTTTTTGCCGCGCACCACGACGGTACCGCTGAACGCCATGGCATCTCTGTCGAGCGCAAGCTCCAATTGATAATTCTCCGGCTGAAACAGCGTTTGCAGCCGCGCAACTTTTTTAGGCATATCATTTAGTTTAGCACGCTGTTATTTGACTCAGCCTGGGGGCTGGCGTATACTTAATACTAAGTCCGGCCGAAGTGGTCGGCTTTTTTAGTGCCTGAAAGACATCTGAAAACCCCTAAATAAGAAAGGAAACATATATGGATCTAGATATGAAACAGCTGGCGCTAGCCATAAGGACCATCGCCGAAGAGAAAAACTTGCCGGAAGACTCTGTTAAAGAGGTAGTTGAGCAAGCCCTGGCGGCTGCTTACCGGCGTGATTATGGCGACCGTGAGCAGGATATCCGCGTTGAGATGAACCTCAACACTGGCGACATTGACGTTTACGTTACCAAAGACATTGTCGAAAAGGTTGAGCACGCTGCTGAACAGATTAGCCTGACAGAGGCCCAAGTGCGTCGCAAAAACGCCAAGGTTGGCGAAACCATAGAAGTCCACGAGAAGGCCGAAGAATTTGGCCGGGTGGCTGCCCAGACTGCTAAACAAGTGATTTTACAGCGTCTGCGCGAGGCAGAACGCGAGATTATTATGAGCGAATACCAGGACAAGATTGGTACCGTCATCAACGCCACTGTGGCTCGCGTGGAAGGCAATATCGTACGCATCGATCTCGGTAAAGCCCAGGGTATTATGCCGCGTAGCGAGCAGATTCAGGGCGAGCGTTACTATCCTGGCCAGCGGATTAAGGTTTACCTGAAGGACGTGGAGCGCAGTTTCCGCGGTCCGCAACTGGTAGTATCCCGCGGCAATACCGAGTTTATTGAATGGCTGTTCCGCGGCGAGGTGCCGGAAATGGAAAACGGCGCCGTGGAGATCAAGGGCATTTCCCGCGAAGCCGGCGTGCGCACCAAAATCGCCGTTGCTTCCAGCGTGCCCGGTGTTGATCCGGTGGGAACTTTCGTGGGCGGCCACGGCACGCGTGTCAACGCTGTCATGAGTGAAGTTGGCGAGCAGGAAAAAATCGACATCATCGTCTTCGCTGAAGACCCGGTTGAATATATCACCAACGCCCTCAGCCCAACCAAGGTCGCTAAAGTTGAGATCGACGAGAAGAATAAAAAGGCCCGGGTCATCGTACCGGAAGACCAGCAGAGCATCGCGATCGGCAAAAGCGGCCAGAATGTCCGCCTGGCCAGCAAATTGACCGGCTATGAGTTAGATATTGAAGCTGAAAAAGTTACCGGCGGCGGTGAGAAGCCCGCCGAAACAGGCGATGAAAAGCCCGCTGCGGAAGAACCGAAGGAAGCAAAAACTGGCGAAGCCAAGACCAAAGAACTGCCTAAACAGCCCAAACTTAAGAAAAAGAGCGAGCTGGAAAGCAGCCTGCTGGAAGCCATCGAAGAGCACGGCGAAGGCGACGAGACCGACGACAAGAAAACTGACGAGAAGTAAGACCCTAGCTAAGCGGCGTACCACTCCCGGAAGCGATGGGATAACAGGCTGATTCCCAGGACAATCAGCCGAACGCTTATGATAGCGCCGATTACACTGAGCAATAATACACCGACATTGCCCGGAAAAGTTTCTGCCAGGCCCTTGTTAAGCTCCTCGCTGGCAATAGC
>CAYRVE010000063.1:0-4215 GCA_964427685.1 uncultured Candidatus Saccharibacteria bacterium
CCGTCAGAAGCACCTCAGCGCCAAGCAGATTATTGAACGCACTGCCAAGCACTTCCAGATACCACTCGAGGATATTGTCGGCCCTAAACGTGATAAAGACATTGTCGTGCCACGCCAAATCGCTATGTATATATTGCGCAACGAACTTAATTTAAGTTTCCCTAAAATTGCCAAAGAATTGGGACGCAAAGACCATACCACCGCCATACATTCCGTCGATAAAATTGAGAAAGAGTCCAAACTGGATCCCAGTATGCGAATGGCTATTGCCGACATAAAGGAGCATTTGTATGCGTAATAGCTGTGCAAAGCTTGTGGAATTATCGGGTGTAACTGGTGGTAAAGTCCGTCATTTCTACACATCTCAAATTGTCCGCAGTTTGGGTGTTGAAAAACAGTCTGGTTTTACCACCCTTTTTACTCGCCTTTTCCATAGCCTTATCCACCCTGATTTATTAGTTTTTCAATCTATTAATTACCGGTTTTTACCCACTATCCACACTACCAATAAATACAATAACGAATATAAATTAACTTATTATTATAATTGGAGGATGTTGGTATGAAACTGCAGGTTACCCAGGAAAACCTTAACCGGGCATTAAATTCTGTTTCAAGGGTGGCAAACAGCAGAGGTACATTACCAATTTTAGCTAACGTACTGATTAAAACTACCAATAACCGGCTAAGTTTGGCGGCAACCAATCTGGATATTGCTATTACCCACTACATTGGCGCCAAAGTTAGTGAAGAAGGTTCCATAACGGTGCCAGCACGCTTGATGCAAGACTTCGTCAGCAGCCTGCCAGAAGGTGTTATCGAACTTGATTTGAAAGATTCTAAACTCCATGTCACCACTGATAAGTACCAATCAGTAGTTAACGGGATTATGGCTGATGATTTTCCGGTTATGCCGGCTATTTCGGACGGTAAAAACTGGACCATGGACGGCGGAGCTTTCAAACAGGGCTTGCAACAGGTAGTATTCGCGGCCTCCAATGACGAAACCCGGCCAGTGCTAACGGGTGTTCTCCTACAGACAAGCAATGGAAAACTAAACATGGCTGCCACCGATAGCTACCGGCTAGCCGAAAAAGAACTAGCTGGCAGCAAAGAAGACGTCCAAATTTTAGTACCGGCTTCTGCCATGCAGGATTTACTCAGAATACTCGGGGACAGCGAAGATAAAGTAAAAGTCACTCATGACGAGCAACAAGTATTGTTCCAGGTGGGAGATGTTGAGTTGGTCACCCGGCTGGTGGACGGTAAATACCCTGACTATAAAAAGTTGATTCCAGAAAAATTCGCCACCGAAGCCCGGCTAAAACGAGCTGATCTGGTAAATGTTACCAAAGTTTCCAGCCTGTTTGCCCGCGAGAGCGCTGGCAGCGTGACCATAGAGGTAGATAGCAAAGCCAACCAGCTAAGTATCCGTTCGGTGGCTTCCCAGTTGGGCGAAAACACCGCCACCGCTGACGCCAAAGTGACCGGCAGCGGCAACATAACCCTGAATTCCCGGTATTTGCTGGATGCTTTGAACGCTTTGAACGGTGATGAGGTTGTCTTTAGCTTTAACGGTAAGCTGGAGCCGACCCTGCTCACAGATCCGGCAAGCGGCGACTACAAGCATGTCATCATGCCACTGAAAAGTTAACATATACAATAAGAGGTATGATTACTGACCTGCGTTTGCAGAATTTCCGCTCGTACGGGGATGTTTCGTTTGAGCTCTCGCCTGGCGTGAATATTGTGGTCGGCCCTAACGCCAGCGGCAAGACCAATCTATTAGAAGCCTTGCTAGTGCTGGCCCGCGGCAGTTCATACCGCGCCAAAGACAGCGAACTGGTGCGTTTCGGTCAACCCTGGACACGCCTGGATATCGACCTAGAAGATGGTGGGCGGCGCACCGTGAAAATTACCCGCGAGCCCACTGCCGCCAAAGTCTACGAGCTGGATAAAAAGACCTTCAAGCGCCTCAGCCTGCCGCACACACTGCCAGTGGTGCTGTTTGAGCCGGAAGACCTGCGCCTGCTGTCCGGTGGCCCTGAACGGCGCCGCGACTACCTAGATGACCTGCTGGAGCAAACCACGCCTGGCTATGGCGCAGTGCGTCGGCAATACCGTCGTGCCCTAGCCCAGCGCAACGCTTTATTAAAACGACACGGCTCGCAGAACCAAATCTTTCCTTGGGATATTCGGTTGAGCGAACTGGCCGGGCAAATTGTCCGGGCCCGCGCGGGATTAACCGACGAACTCAATAAAGACATCGGCAAGCTGTACAGCAAACTGTCGGGTACCAAAGTAAAAGTTACTGCGCAGCACCAAAGCCGCTGGGCGGCCGACGGTTATGAAACCAAGCTGCTAAAAGAGCTTGAAAATTCGCTGGATTTGGACAGGACCCGCGGCTTCACCGGCGCCGGTCCGCACCGCGAGGACCTGGTTGTATTGTTCGATGGCCGCCCGGCCAACGACACTGCCTCGCGCGGCGAGGTCCGTACCACTGTGCTGGCCCTAAAAATCATCGAACTCAAAACCATCGAAAAGCTGCGCGAAACAGCGCCATTACTACTGCTCGACGACGTCTTCAGCGAGCTGGACGGCAAACGCCGCCACGCCCTAACCGACTACCTGGCGCCCTACCAGACTTTCATCACCACCACTGACGCCGACGCCGTTGTCGGCCATTTCACAGAGAGCACAAATATTATTCCCCTCCGGCCATAATCGCAATTTATTCACCAGTTTGCGGCAGAGTAACAAGCCCTATTTTACTCGTGCTTATGCCATAGTACTGGACCTCTTCGTTAGCAGTCCCAATACAATCTGCGGGATTTTGGCCGGTCGGATAACCAACCAAGATAACCGGCTTATTAAAGTTGACGTAGTTTATTGAGCAACCATGGAGAACCTCTGGTAAAAACACAGTCAACGAAGCAAGGGAGTTATCTATAGCCTGACCCCGCAAAGCAGCCTTAAACAACTGAGTCTTGCTATTATTCCCGCCCGAAAGGTACACATACGAACCATCTTTAGCCGGATAAATATTAGTCACATCCCAACCCGCATATAGAGACGTCACCCTAGTTGATTTTTTTGTCTGGAGATCATACAGCCACACCTGGCTGTAGACGCCGTAAAATACAGAGTGGTCGTTATACCAAGAGAAGTTACTAGAATTGTTTACGGTAATAGTGTTTATTTGGCGCAAAGAGCTGTCAAATACCCCTTCAGATAAAGCGCCCTCTACTAACAAATGGTTATAGTTTGGAGACCAGGAAACTCCCAGCGCGGCAAAGGACTTTTTTGCTACCGAACCGGAATCGCTGATTATGGCAACCGAACCATTTGCACTGCTTCCGTTGCGCTTACTTTCAAGAGCCTCAACAACGTTGGTAACTAGCGCAACTCTTTTATTACCGGCGGAGATATTGCTAACTGCTTCGTCGCTGTCAGCAGTATAAATTCGTTTAAAATTTCCCGACACGGAGCCAGAGTAAACGTTTTTACCGTTGCTTACATAAACCTCTCCATGTCGGTTGATGTCGGAGCTAAGCTTTGTGCCAGTGTTAACCGTAAAAGGCAGGCTGATCTGGGAGAGCTGTCCGTTTTGCATAACGTATAGGTTGTTAAACGCATCCTGGGCCAGACCAAGTTGTGCATTGGCCCAAGCAATCTTAGTGAAAGAATGGTCGGGGAACAATTTACTAAAATTACCATTAGAGTCTGCCCGCAACAAGCTACCGCTTCCCTGAGAGTCATCGCTTAAACTACTTAAGTCAAGGAACAGTAGCTGTGTGCTGTCTGCAAAGACGCTGCCCGCCCGTTTGCCATAAACAGGATCAGGGTTTACAGCAGCTACTGAGTTTATGGTGTAGCTCAGTTTTTGTCTGGCTTTTACTTTTATTGTCTGGCTTGTGCTATTTTGCTCACGTGGCACGTATACAGAAATTTGATACGAACCGGGCTTGACCTTTACGGAAAGCTGCTGCTTGGCGTCTTTGGAAAAAAGCTTGTTACCCGAGCTTGTATCGACCGATTGTGTGATTCTTACATAGTTAGATGGGTTATCGGTCTTTATCGTTACTTTCGCGGTTGTCAGGTAGCCGTACAGATATATGGCCAGGAAAAATGCAACCAGAAAAAGAATGAAGATAATAACGATCTTGCGTAAAAATTTGGCTTCTTCAGACATACTCAACTCTAAACATAATACCT